>NZ_JBCLWJ010000009.1:0-179153 GCF_039563885.1 Algoriphagus sp. SE2
AAAGTGGTTTTGATGGGTTTTACATTGCTAGACTTCTTAAAAAATAGTTTCATCAGTTATACATCTCAAAATCAAAAAGTTATTTATTTTTATTGCTTAATTTTTAAAAGCAATGAATTTAGAACTGATTTTTACAATTGTTAATTCGATCGCGTTTTTATGCTGGATATTTCTTTTTATCCTTTATCAAAAACGTTGGGTATATCAGTTTCTTTATAGTTTCATTTTTATTCTATTGAGCGGTACCTATTTTTTCTTTATCACGCAAGGACTGGGAGATGAAACGGGTGGAGGATTCGATACACTAGCCAAGGTTAAGCTTCTGTTTTCGAGCGATCAGGCTTTATTAGCAGGCTGGATTCATTATTTAACTTTTGATTTGTTTGTTGGAATGTGGGTTTGCCATAATGCTGATCGACGTGGTATTAATCGATGGATCTTACTCCCCTGTTTGGTATTGACTTTTATTGCTGGTCCGACAGGACTTCTATTATACATTATTATCCGGATGATCCATTCCAAGAAACTAATTCAAGAGCCTTTTAATGAGGCATTTGTTTCCAAATCATAGAAGGATATTTCCTTTTTATTACAAAATCTGCTCTTTTTCAATATTAATTTTGTCTAGGATTAGTTTCGTAAAGAATTTTGTTTGTAATTTTGACGGGCAAATAGGGTTACCTACAACCAATATTTGCCATGAATAGAAACTCCGACAAGTTCCTTTACGAAGCACTCACCTACGACGATGTGCTTTTAGTTCCTGGATATTCAGAAGTCCTCCCACGAGACACGAATACTTCCACCCAACTTACCAAAAAAATCAGATTAAATATTCCTTTGGTTTCCGCTGCTATGGACACGGTTACTGAGGCCGAATTAGCAATTGCGATTGCCCTTGAAGGCGGTTTAGGATTCGTCCATAAAAACATGTCTATTGAGCAGCAAGCTGCACAAGTACGAAAAGTAAAGCGATCTCAAGCTGGGATGATCCTGGATCCGATCACATTACATATCGATGCGAAAGTTCGAGATGCAGAAACAATTATGCGTGAATACCATATTGGGGGTATTCCTGTAGTTGATGAAAACAGAACGTTAAAGGGTATTATCACAAATAGAGATCTTCGTTTTATCAAAGATCAAAATCGTCCTATCAGGGAAATTATGACGATTGAAAACTTGATTACGGCAAAGTCGGGGGTTTCTTTGGAACAAGCAGAGGAGATCCTCCAGGAATATAAAATCGAAAAGCTTCCTATAGTCGATGAAGACAACAAGCTTACTGGACTAATCACCTACAAAGACATTCTTAAAAGAAAAGACAAGCCTCATGCTTGTAAGGATGAGTACGGAAGACTAAGAGTAGGTGCTGCAGTTGGAGTTACTGCAGATATTGTAGAAAGAGTGGAAGCATTGAAAAATGCAGGAGTGGATGTAGTATCCATCGATACAGCGCATGGTCATTCCAAAGGAGTGATCGAAACTTGTAAAAAAATCAAAGCAGCTTTTCCAGACTTGGAAGTAATCGTGGGAAATATTGCCACTCCAGAAGCTGCGATTGCATTGGCAGAAGCAGGGGCTGATGCGGTAAAAGTTGGAGTGGGTCCAGGGTCTATTTGTACCACTCGAATTATTGCAGGAGTAGGAGTGCCGCAATTATCAGCAGTTTTTGAATGTTCCGAAGCCTTAAAAGGTCGTGGAGTTCCAGTTATTGCTGATGGTGGTATTAGATATTCCGGTGATTTGGTGAAAGCTATTGCTGCAGGTGGAAGTTCTATTATGATAGGCTCACTACTCGCAGGAACGGAAGAAGCTCCCGGCGAAATGATCATTTTCCAAGGAAGAAAATTCAAATCTTATCGGGGAATGGGTTCTTTGGAAGCCATGGAGTCAGGATCAAAAGATCGCTATTTCCAGGATGCTGAAGATAATATCAAGAAATTAGTTCCTGAAGGAATTGTAGGAAGAGTTCCTTACAAAGGCTTGGTAGCGGAAGTACTATATCAACTTGTCGGTGGACTTCAAGCGGGTATGGGATACTGTGGAACAAAAACTATTGAGGACCTACAGAAGGAAGGAAAATTCGTAAAAATCACTGCTGCAGGAGTGAAAGAATCTCATCCACACGATGTGAGCGTTACAAGAGAAGCTCCTAATTACAGTATCAAATCTTAATAAGAATTATAAACAAATTAAAAATCCGGCTGAAGGGCCGGATTTTTTGTTTCAATTGTAAACTAATCCCTAAAAATTTCTTTACAGAAATTATGTTGGCGTTAGCCATATCTTCGAAGCTATCTTGAAATAGCTAATTGAAATATTAAGATAAAATCTTTTTTATCTCATAATCCTGAAGGTGAACATTGTACCAGCCTCCTTCGATGGACGCCCCATACTTCTTATAGAAATTTATAGCAGGCTCGTTCCAATCCAATACCTGCCACATCATTCCCGTACAGCCATCTTCCAGGGATTTAGCCATAGTTCTTTCCAAAAGCAGTTTCCCTGCCCCTTTTCCTCTTTCCGACTGGGTTACTACCAAATCTTCCAAATAGAGTCTTTTCCCTTTCCAAGTACTATATCGGTAATAGTAAACCGCTATCCCTATAATTTCTTTGGTCTCATACTTTTCACAAATGAACATACCATAAACAGGATTTGCACCGAACCCATCCTCCTCCATCATCTGCACCGTATTGGTAACCTGTTCTGGTGCTTTTTCATAAAGCGCCAATTCTTCAATTAATTCTAAAACCCTTGGGAGGTCTTCAATCTGACCTTCACGTAATGAATACATTTCTTTTTTTGATTAGGAGGTTATTATTTGGAATTTCCTTTTTTGAAAAGCTAAATTTAATGAAATCAAAGAAACAATGTTTTTAGCAATAGATGCCGGGAATTCCAATGTAGTTTTTGCCCTTTTTGATCAAAAAGAGAAAAAATGGACCAATCAATTCCGTGTAGAAACAAAAGGCCAAAAGCTTAATTCCCAACTCAGCAAGAAAGTCCCACTTTATTTTTTGGAACATGGGATCTCTCCCGCTGATATTTCTGAGATAGGTTTTAGCTCAGTGGTACCTGAAATTAATGGAACCATCATAGAATTTTGTCAAAACTACTTTGGAACAGATCCTTATCTCATTCAACCTAAAAGCTATGAAAAGCTTCCTGTCACCTCTAAGCGACCTAATGAAATCGGAACTGATTTGATGTGCAATGTGATGGCAGCCTTTTCGAAATACAAAAAGCCAGTAATCATAGTGGATTTTGGGACAGCCCTCACTTTTACTGTAGTAGACCAAAGTGGAAAAATAAAAGGAGTAAATATTGTACCGGGTCTGAGAACTGCTATTAATTCTTTGTTTCAAAACACTTCTAAACTACCTAATGTAGAATTAAAAATGCCAGAATCATCCATAGGGCAAGATACTATTCATGCAATCCAAGCGGGAATTCTCTATGGCTATTCAGGATTGGTAAAGGGGATGATTGATACCATAGAAAAGGAAACTAAAGCGGAATATCAAATTGTTGCTACCGGTGGATTATCTACAGTACTCACACCATTAGCAGAGGTTTTTGATGAAATTGACAAAAATCTAACTTTGGAAGGTTTACGACTGATCACCAAGGCCAATACCTAAATCAAAGGACAATTCAAGATCAAATTTGGGTTCGGGCAAATGGCTCGATACTTTTCTATTTCCCTTTGCGAACAAACACCCGGAAAATCGCCCTCATTTCCTAGCATGTCAAACATCACTTGAAAATGTAAATGTGGTGGCCAATCACCATTTTCAGGAAATGGACCGATATGGCAAAGAAGATCTCCAGCTTGGAATTTTTGTCCTACACTAAGATTTTCCAGATCACGTAACGTCAAATGCCCATAAAGGGAATATAACTTTTCATCGAAGATCTTATGCTCTAGAATGATAGTAGCTCCATAATTCCCAAAGCCCCTGTTATCCTGAAAGCTGAAAACAGAACCACCAAAAGGGGCATAAATAGGAGTTCCAGCAGCTGCCCAAATATCTACTCCTAAATGGATATTTCTAAAATCAGTTTCTTGGGTAGCAAACATCTCTGATCTTCTATAAATCGCCCGGTGCTCGAAATAGCCTCCAATCCCATATCTCTTATTTTGATCTGAAAGTTGCTTAAAGACATAATCATTGAAAACTTGTGTATTGCTCAAGTCAACCTTATCCAATTCCAGATTTGCTGGACTAAAATCCAGTTTCATGGTATTACTTTCTGTCAAAGCTTCTCCTACCACTGGGAAAAATTCAATCCTTTTCCAATTCATGCCTGAAGATAAAAACTCTGGGGAATTGAATGAATGTTTATAGAAAACAAAATTGAATTGGCTACCATTGCTGTTCAGGTCCCGATTTATATCAAGGATGTAATTCTGAACTTTAATCAGATGATTTTAAATCCTGATGTGCAGGCAATCCTTAAAAAAATTAATTCACAAATTCTCTCCAATTCCCTAATTTCAGGGCATGAGCCATACTTTCCCTTCACTTGCTGACATCAAAGCAGCACATGCCCTAATTCAGCCTTTTATTCATCGTACTCCGATTCTGACTTCCTCAGCTATCAATGAAATTGCAGGTTGCGAGATTTTCTTTAAATGCGAAAACTTCCAAAAAGTCGGAGCATTCAAAGCACGTGGAGCTGCAAATGCAGTAATGAAATTGACTGAAGCGCAAAAAACTAAAGGAGTGGCAACTCATAGTAGCGGCAATCACGCAGCAGCCTTGGCTAGAGCAGCGAGTGTGGCGGGTATTCCATCTTACATCGTGATGCCATCCAATGCACCGGAAATCAAAAAGAAAGCGGTAAAAGGCTATGGAGGAGAAATCATCGAATGTGAACCGAATCTCAAAGCAAGAGAAACTACGTTGGAGGCAGTGGTCGCTAAAACAGGAGCAACATTTATTCCCCCTTATGATTTTATGGATGTGATCGAAGGACAGGCTACCTGTGCTTTGGAACTGCTTGAGGACCAACCCAACTTAGACGTCATTATGGCTCCAGTGGGAGGTGGTGGCTTGTTGGGAGGCACTGCATTGACGACTCATTATCTTTCTCCAAAAACTGAAGTAATCGCAGGAGAACCAGCAGGAGCAGACGATGCATTTCAATCATTTCAAGCAGGAAAAATCATTCCACAGTCAGGACCTAATACCATTGCAGATGGATTGTTGACATCCTTGGGAGTATTGAATTTCGAATTGATACAAAATTACGTTTCCGATATTCTATTGGCTACTGATCCACAGATTATAGAAGCGATGAGGTTGATTTATGAGCGTATGAAAATTGTAATCGAACCTTCTTGCGCCGTACCATTAGCAGCATTATTAGCCAATCAAGATCGTTTTCAAGGAAAGAAAGTAGGTATTATTCTGTCAGGTGGGAATGTGGATTTGGGGAAACTGCCTTTTTAAAAGGATTTATATACAACTTGAAAAAGAATCACCCATTCAACTTCTTACCCAAATAAGCTATAAGTGATTTGAGATTGCTGGTTTTTCCATAATCCTCCTCCGGTATATCCACATTCAGTTTTTCACTGATAGAAACGATAAACTGAAGTGCATCATAAGAATCAATATTCAATGCCTCCCGGATATTCTCTTCAGGCATCAGGCTCGCAGGATCTGTCTCTGGGGCAATCCTTTGCAATAATTGAAAAACTGTTTTCTTGATTTCTTCTTCGGTCATAATTCTTCTGGATTTTGTAAGTGTCTATTGAGTGATGCTAAAAACTTGCTTCCTATTATTCCATCTGTAGCTCGATGATCTGCTGCCAACGTAACATCTACAACCGGCCTAATTCCCAACATGCCTTCGTCCGCAAATGGCTGCTCACTGATTTCTCCAAAACCAACAATACCTACCTGTGGTGGATAGATCAATCCAAATACTTTATCTGCCCCTCCTTCTCCGATACTCGTGATTGTAAAAGTGGATTGGCTAAGTTCTGAACTTTTCAATTTAAAAGCTCTAGCTCTAGGGATAATATCGTTTAGATTTTCCATGATTTCATCAACAGTTTTAGAATCTGTCTGAAGGATAGCCGGCACGACAATCCCTCCAGATCGCAAGGAAACCACAAAACCAATGTTGATTTCGTTTTTTCGCAAAATCCCATTCTCCCAGGTTGCATTGAGATCCGGAACGTCATCCAATGCTTTTGCAACTGCCTTGATCAAAAGCGCTACGGGTAATAGGCGTTTTTGAATCGGTCGCTCTTTGTTAGCTTCCTTCACCCAATCCATGGCTTTGGACATGTCCACTCTCTTTTCCAGATAATAGTGAGGAATTTCCCGATTTGACTTACTCATAGCAGCAGCAACTGCCATCCGCATAGCATTGGCATTTGGCGCAGCAGATTTTGCTGAAACTTCTTTTACTTCATCAGTTTTCTTTTGTGTTTCTTGAGTTTGCTGTACCCCTTCGGAAATAGCTTTTTCTATATCTTTTTTCACAATAGAACCTTCCGGACCAGTTCCTTTCAACAAGGAAATGTCAACATGATTTTCTTCAGCTATTATTCTTGCCAAAGGGGAAATCTTTATTCGTTCTCCTTTTTTAGTTTTCTTCTGAGGTGTTTCAGGTCTCTCCTCAATAGGATGAATTTCGGGTTTTGCGGCTTCCTCCTCAGGAACAGCAGATTCCGATACTTCAGCTTTTCCGTCATTGATCAAAGCCAAAACAGTACCGACAGGAACTTTTTCTCCTTCTTTCACTAGAAATTTTTCTAAGGTTCCTTCGTCAAAAACCTCGATTTCGATCAATCCTTTTTGGGTTTCAACATCGGCGATGATGTCTCCTCGATGGAGGAGTTCGCCTGGTTGCTTTCTCCATTCCACTAGCGTGCCTGCTTCCATATCGGCACCCAAATTGGGCATTTGAAACTTGATCATGGCTTTAGCATTTTTTTAACTTTCTCCAAAATATCAGATACCTGAGGAATAGAAGCATCTTCCAAATCCTTGGGGTACGGAATAGGAACCTCCACACCGCAGAGTCTTTCCACAGGTCCATCCAAGTCAAAAAAGGCTTTTTCCATAATTCTGGAAATCACTTCCGATGAAATACTAATTGATTTCCAAGCTTCTTCGACCACTAAAGCCCGATGTGTTTTCTTCACCGAAGCAAGAAAAGTCTCCTCATCCATCGGTCTCAATACTCTTAAATCAACCACTTCGGCATCTATTCCTTCTTCTTTAAGAGCTTCGGCAGCTTCCAAGCATTTGTAAACTCCCGCTCCGTAGGTGATCAACGAAATATCCTTTCCTTCCCGTAAAACCTTGGCTTTTTTAATTTCCACTGCTCCTGAATTTGACGGAATTTCTTTTTCCAGATTCAGCATGAAGGTATATTCAAATATGACTACCGGATCAGGACTTTCCATAGCAGAAAGCAACATTCCTCTTGCATCTTCATGAGTACCCACAGAAAGTACAATCAATCCTGGCACATGGGCAAAAAATGGTTCCCAACTATGGGAATGCTGCGCAGCCAACTGACGTCCTATACCACAACCCATTCGAATCACCACTGGAACATTCAATTGCCCCCCAGACATATGCAAAAGCGTAGCTGCATTATTGAAAATCTGATCCATCGCCAAAAGACTGAAATTAACAGTCATCACTTCTACAATAGGCTTCATCCCGGCAAGTGAAGCACCAATTCCCGCTCCGGTAAATCCGGATTCTGAGAGTGGGACATCCATAATTCGATCTGCTCCAAATTCCTTCAACAGACCTTTACTTACTGCGAATGCCCCTCCATAATTACCAACATCCTCTCCCATCAGGAAAACCCGCTCATCTTTTTGCATGACTTCTCGAATAGCCTGTTTAATGGCCTCCCGATAAGTTATTTTGATCGTGTCGCTCATATCGATTCCGTTTCAGAGTATACAAATCGCGTTAAGTTTTCAACATCTTCCCAAGTTCCGTTTTCCGCAAATTCAATCGCCTCTTGAATCTGTCCTTCTACAGCTTTTTCTATTTCACTTATTTTCTTAGCTGTAATGAGTTTCCTTTTCAGTAAAAATTCCTGAAACTTTGGAATCGGATCTTTCTTTTTCCATTCTTCAACCTCTGATTTTTCCCGATACAATTCAGCATCAAACATCGAATGCGCCCGAAATCGATAGGTATTACAAACCAGAAAATAGGGCTTCCCTTTTTCCTTGATCGTCTTCACCGCTTTCTCTGCGGCTTCCATCACTGCTAAAAGATCCATCCCATCAACTGCTGCTGATTCTATTCCATATGCGGCACCTTTCTTTTCCAATTGCTGCATAGCATGTGTTAATTTAATTGCAGTTCCCATTGCATAAAGATTGTTTTCACAAACAAAAAGTGCTGGCACTTGCCATAATGAAGCAAGATTCATCGATTCATGAAATTCACCTTCTGCTGCAGCACCCTCACCAAAAAAACAACAAGTCACATTATTTTTCTTTTGCTTTTTTGCTGCCAAAGCCATTCCTACTGACAATGGAAGGTGACCGCTTACGATAGCATTCCCACCAAAAAAATTCTTGGTCGCATCAAAAAGATGCATAGAACCTCCGCGCCCTTTGCTACAACCTTCTTGCTTTCCATACATCTCAGCCATGATTGAATTAGGATCCACTCCTCTCGCCAATGCATGTCCATGCTCCCGATAGGTACAAAGAATATTATCCTCTTCAGTTAATGCTTGAATAACACCAACAGCAACTGCCTCTTCCCCGGTATAAAGATGAAGGAAGCCCCGGATTTTGGACTTGGTATATTCTTCAGCAGATTTTTCTTCAAACCTGCGAATAAGTATCATTTGTTGCAAAAGCCGCTGTCCTTCTTTTGAATCTAATTTTCTCTTCTTCTCCATAATTTTATCCTTTTTCAAGCGTTGACAAATCCCCTTCTGGTAATCCCAATTCACGGGCTTTAAGCAGCCTTCTCAAAATCTTTCCGCTTTTGGTTTTGGGAAGACTTTCTATAAAAGAAATTTCTTTGGGCGCTACTGCTGGTCCCATTGTCTTTCGGGCGAAGCCAATCAACTCTTGGCGCATCTCATCCGTAGGCTCGAAGCCTTCTTTCAGGACAACAAATGCCTTGACCAGTTCCCCAATGGATGGCTCAGGCTTTCCGATTACCGCAGCTTCTACCACTGCCGGATGCTTCATAAGAGTGCTTTCCACTTCAAATGGACCGACCATATGCCCAGAAGTTTTGATAATATCATCTGCTCTTCCAATAAACCAGAAGTAACCATCCTTATCAGTTTTGGCCAGATCTCCTGAGATATACCAGTCTCCTTTAAAGCATTTTCGGTAGCGTTCATCCTCGTGGAGATACCCCCTAAAAAGAGAAGGAAACCCTTTTTTCAAAACCAGATGACCTTGATTATCCGGCTGATCATAGATCTTTATATCTTCACCCTCTACCTCAGCAATCGCCGCGATTATTCCGGGAAGTGGTTTGCCCATGGAACCTGGTCTTACTTCCATCGAACGGTAATTGGCAATCATAATCCCACCGGTTTCGGTTTGCCACCAATTATCCAGCACTGGAACTCCAAAAGCTTTTTGTCCCCAGATTACTGCTTCTGGATTAAGTGGTTCGCCTACACTCAGCACCAACCTCAAATTAGAAAGGTTGTATTTTTCTTTGGGGACAATCTCCATTCGCATCAATCTTCGGATGGCTGTAGGAGCTGTATACCACACGTTGACTTTCTGCTTTTCCAGAATGGAATACCAGCGCAAGCCATCAAATTCCTCTTCATCTATGATGCTGGTTACACCATTGACCAAGGGAGCAATTATCCCATAAGAAGTACCTGTCACCCATCCGGGATCTGCCGTACACCAAAAAACATCCCGCTCATGAAAATCTAATACATATTTTCCGGTGGTATAGTGGGTAAGTACCGCTTGATGAACATGCAAAGCACCTTTCGGCATTCCTGTTGTTCCACTCGTAAAATGCAACAAAGCTGGGTCTTCAGGATCTGTAGGAGGAATGATAAATTCTTCGGAAGCTTTCTCCATGAGCTTGGTCAATGAAAGAGCTTTCTTATCCAAATGATCAGCTGAATCTGTCAGTAAGATAAAATCTAAGGAAGGGAGTCGATCGAGAAGTTCTTTGATCTTTTTCTCATAAAAACTCGTATTGGTGACCAACACTTTAGCATCTCCCTTACTCAATCGTTGAAATATAGGTTCCGGTCCAAAAACAGAGAACAATGGACAATAAACTGCTTTATATTTCAACGTTCCCAAAGCAGCAATATACAAGTCTGGCACTCGGCCCAATAATGAAAAAACCCGTTCTCCTTTTTGTAATTTTAAGCCAGCGAGAAGATTGGCAAACTTTGAAGTTTGGGTTTTTAAATCTCCATAGGAGTAATCGTCTGTCTTTTCTTCTTTTCCTATAAAACGAAGCGCAACCGTATTTTTCAATTGACCAGAAGCATGCCGATCTATTGCTTCATTTGCTATATTCAATCCTTTTCCGTTAGGCAATCCTGATAATTGATTTCGCTCCTTTCGCCAATCAAAATCCTGATAAAGTTTAGTATAATCGGTTAAATTGGGCTCTTTCATAAATAGATCTTCAAATTTGAAATTTTAGAAAGACTGGTTATCAGCCAGTTTTAAAATCTATCAATCCCCTAAAAATCAAATGAGGAATTGATCTATTCATAATTTAACATTTTAATAAAAGTCAAACCCAATTTGAACCCAATCATTTAGGGCTTAATGACTTATATCATATTTTTTGGTGTCGAAATGTGATGTTTTGTAGAGAAGGAGATAATCTTATTGCTAAAAAATGATAGGATTATCCTTTTCAGTAGAAATTTGAACTTAGGAAAGCTACCTATAAAAAACCCTCCCAGAATCGCTTCCAAGAGGGTTTTCTAATTTTTTGACTTTTCACCTACCTCCGGTAGGCAGACTTTAGCCTTCTGACTTTACTTCTTGCTTTCAGCAACCGCATGATGCGCTGCTCTCGCCGCAAAAGCCATATAAGTCAAAGAAGGATTTTGCGTAGAAGTGGAAGTCATACTTGCTCCATCCGTAACATAGACATTTGGTACGGCATGAAGCTGATGATTGGCATTGAGCAAAGATGTTTTAGGGTCTTTACCCATTCGCACACCGCCCATTTCATGAATATCCAGACCTGGAGCTCTATGATCATCTCTTGTACGGATATTAGTAAAGCCTGCTTTTTCGAACATCTCTGTCATCTGTTCCAAATAATCCTTCACCATCTTCTCATCGTTATCATCATAGTCAACGTTGATCTTCAACTGAGGCATACCGTAAGGATCTTTCAAGTTAGGATCCAAAGCTACATAGTTACTTTCCTTTGGAATGGTCTCACCCATCATATGAGAACCTACATACCAAGGACCGTATTGATCAGGGTTGAGAAGATTATTTTTCAAATCCATTCCGATTCCATCTGTATTCGACCTCACATTTCGGCCAGCTGAAAATCCTGCTGCATAGCCACGAAGGAAATCCGTTTCTTGCTTATACACGTTTCGAAATCTAGGAAAATAACCGCTTGTAGGTCTCCCTCCTGAAGTGGTATACTCCGCATGGCCTTCATGTTGAGCTGAAACTCCTGCCCGATAATTATGGAATGCTACATATTTCCCTAGCAACCCATTATCATTCCCCAATCCATTGGGAAATCTGGAGGAAGTAGAATTCAACAGAATCAAATTAGAGTTCAAAGCTGCTGCATTCAAGAAAATCACAGGGGCAAAAAACTCCTCCATTTCTTTACTATGGGCATCGATTATCCTTACTCCTGTAGCTTTGCCAAGTTCTTCATCATAAATAATAGAGTGAACCACTGCATCGGGCCTGAGAGTAAGGTTTCCTGTTTTAAGAGCCCAAGGAATCGTAGAGGAATTAGAACTAAAATAACCTCCAAAAGGACATCCTCTTTGGCAAAGATTTCTATTTTGACACATAGCTCTACCCTGCTCAGCATAGAATTCTGAATTCCCATGGATATGTGCACATCGAGCAGAAATCATATGACGGTCATTGCCATAGTTTTTCTTTAGCTGTTCCTGAAAGTGTTTTTCAACAATATTCAAATCATATCCTGGTAGAAATTCTCCATCGGGAAGAACATCTAATCCATCTTTATTCCCAGAAACCCCCGCAAACTTTTCTACATGACTATACCAAGGTGCTATATCTTTATATCTGATTGGCCAATCCACGGCAAAACCATCTCGAGCCGGGCCTTCAAAGTCAAAATCTGACCATCGCTGAACCTGTCTGGCCCAAAGCAAAGACTTTCCTCCCACTTGATAGCCGCGGATCCAGTCGAATGGTTTTTCTTGCACATAGGGATGCTCTGCATCTTTGACAAAGAAATGTTTGGCATCTTCACGAAAGGCATAGCACCTACTAACTATCGGGTTTGCTTCTTTTTCCGCTTGGGTAATTTGTCCACGATGTTCAAATTCGTAAGGAAGCATATTAGTAGTTGGATAATCCTTGATATGCTCTACATTCCTACCCCGCTCCAACATAAGGGTTTTTACCCCAAGGTCGCAGAGTTCCTTTGCTGCCCAACTCCCACTGATTCCAGAACCGATTACGATAGCTTCGTAAGTCCGCTCCTGTTTGTTTCTGATATTTAAATTAGCCATTGATTCTAGGTTTTTGGATATCCGAAATCAGCACAGAACCATTGTAAGCTCCGGGGATCAAGGAATAAGGGATTACTTCAGATTGAATATATTCAGAGGCCATATAGCCTTGGATCGTCAATCTTTTTGTCGTATTCAAAAAGTAGGAAATCGCTTTATTTTCAGCACCTTTCTCGGTTTCATCCACTTCTAAGTTTTGACCGGAGACAATTAAAGCTTCTTTTTCTTTTGTATTCAATTTGGCGAAATTTCCACCTCCGGATTGTTTCGCGAAGCCTGGAAATGCTGCCAAGCCGGTAGAAAACAAAGTTTGTTGTTCTGAATTCAGACAATCATTGACCATGACCAAGATGAAATCCGGCACTTCAATATCAAGTGCTCCTTTTATTTCTCCGGCTGGAATAATGACATTGGATATATCCCCAAGCAGTTGCTTTTGGGATTGGGTGATTTTCAGATTTTCGTAAGCAGTGAGGATATCATCCGAACTAAAATCGCAGGAAGGAATAAATGCCAATCCTCCTGAAATCAGAGCCAGATGCCTCAGGGCAATCCTTCTATTCATAAATTAATTATTTTGGGTAAGATTAAATCGGGCAAATAATGTAACCAAAAAGGAAATGAAAATCTATTATTTTATGACCATTGGTTCAAAACTCCCCAGCTTTACCTCCTGACTATTTTGTTAATACTCCCACTTCTCCAAATGTAGCACCATTTCCATCGGCAGTATTGGTAGCCTTTAATCGAATGAATTTAGCATTCACTGGCTCAAAACGCACCAATTGCTCGATCGGGCTATTGACTATGTTGGAAAATTCGCCAGCAGCAACAGTTTTCCAAACAGAACCATTTTCACTGACTTCAAAGCTAAAATTAGTAATGATGCCACTTGGGTATCTTGCTTGCATCGGCATATAGCTAAAGCCTTGGATCTCAATTGTCTGCCCCAAATCAATCGTCAGCAAGCCATTTTCACTGGTGAAATAACTGTTGGAGTTTTCATCGATGGCTTTCATATCTGCTGTTCCTATTGCTTTCCATCCTGCTTTTGGCAAATCCAAATCTAAACGAACAGGGTCACTCATTTTCTCCGTGGAAGGATCATAAGAGCTTGCCAGCAAAGTGGTAGCTTGATTTACAGGAATTGGGGAAACATAAGCCTGACTTTCTTTCGTAGGAGTGCTGCCATCTAAGGTGTAATACAATTCCAAATCAGTATCAGGAGCTGTCAAAGTCACTTCGCCGGAGGTTGAACGCTTAGTCGCGGGAGGAAGTAACAATTTTGGTGCATGGTAAATCCCAACCTCAGCAATTACAGGAACATCCTTGGAATCCAAGAAGTTGACTCTTACTTTTTGAGCCTCCACATCCGGAAATCTCAGAATGCGCTTATGCCCTACTGTTGTGGCTTCTGTAATTTTCTCCCAGTTTCCATTCACTTCTTTTTCTAAAGAAAACGCCTTGATTCGCTGTCCTAATACCACATATTCCTGAATCAAAAGCCGGTTAAATACAGTCGGCTTTCCAAAATCGATTTCCAAACTCCCAGTGTTCTGACCATCAGGAACTGACCAATAAGTTTCATAATCTTCATCTTGCACATTTTCTGCCTGATAATCTGAACCTCTTTCAACTGAAGCAGATACAACCGCCTGGGAGACCAAATTCACCGCAAAATCTTCTTTAATCTTTTCTCCCAACTTCAATATGGCTTCCTCGTCATTTTCATGAATCAATCCACGTGTATCGACCGGGAAATTGATTAGCAAAGAAGTGTTGCGGCCAATACTATTGTAATAGATATCCACCAAGTTGGCCAAGCTTCTAACTTTATGGTCTTCATAGGTATGGTAATACCATCCCGGACGAATCGAAACGTTGGTCTCAGCAGGTACCCAATGCGTCCCATTTTCTTGACCTGGTGCATATTTCTGAGGATAATCAGGCATTCCTGCATAGACTGAATCCCGCATTAAGTTGGCCCAGTTCGTTTCAAAAGCTTCTCCATGCTCATTTCCAACCCATCTCACATCTGGTCCTCCATCACTAAACATCACTGCGTTAGGCTGTAATTCCCTCACTAATTCATAAACTTCCGGCCAGTTATAATAGGTCAGCTTATCTACCTTTCGGGTTTCGTTGGCACCGCCATAATAACCATCGCCACCGTTTGCTCCATCAAACCAGACTTCAAAAATTTCTCCATAATTCGTCAGCAACTCAGTCAACTGATTTCTCATGTAATTAATGTATTCCGGCTTTCCGTAATCAGGGTGATTTCTATCCCATGGAGAATAATAAATACCGAATTTCAAACCATACTCTTTACAAGCTTCGGATAAATCCTTGATCAAGTCACCCTTCCCATCTTTCCAAGGACTGTTTTTTACTGAGTGCTCTGTGTAAGCTGAAGGCCAAAGTACAAAACCATCATGGTGCTTGGCAGTGATGATTAACCCTTTCATACCCGCTTCACTTGCTACCCTTGCCCATTGCATGGCATCCAATGCTGTCGGATTAAACTGTTCTGGTTTTTCATCCCCAAAGCCCCATTCCCGATCTGAGAATGTATTCATATTGAAATGAAGAAAACCATAATACTCCAATTCCTGCCAAGCAATTTGCCTAGGGGCGGGAGTTGGTTCAACGGGAGCTGGAAGAGTGCCTTTTTCTTGACAATAACTTAAAACAAATGCCAAAAATGGCCAAACATACTTTTTCATGAATTCTGAATTTGGGGCAGCATACTACCTAAAATACAGCAGAAAATAAAGAAAAAATTACAAGAAGAGTTAGATGGTTTTTCGAAAAAATAATAAAACAATTCAGTTTTACTTTCTCATTTGATGAAAAATGAAAATCCCTTTTTTATTAGCAATCACCACATCCCGCAAACCATCTGCGTTGATGTCTTTCGCGACAACATTAAGCCCAACTCCTGAGTCATCATCAATCAGATGAGCTACCCACTTCGGGCTTGCCCCCGGTACAAACTCAAACCAATACAAGTAAGCTGGTTCCAAAGCACCAGTTCCCTCTCTCATGTGGGCATAATACCGTTTCCCGGTAACAAAATCCTTTTTTCCGTCTCCATTCATATCTTCGAAAGCGACCGCATGGGTTTCAGACATTTCTTCGGTAAGCAAATGTCTCTTAAACTGTTGATTGGATCCATCTCCAACATTTTCATACCACCAGATCCCTCGCTCATGGGCTGAGGCTGCGAATACATCCGCAAATCCGTCTTGATTGAAGTCATAGGAATACATGTGCGAAGCAGGTTCGCCCAGATTGGAAGGATGCCAATTCCAATTTGATTGGGTAGGATCACCTGGGTTTTCCCACCATCCTTCACGGATAATCACATCAGCGTTTTCATCTCCATTTACATCTGAATATCCAAGCCCGTGTGAAAAATTCTCACTTCCCGGGGTTCCCAGTTGACTTATTGTAAATTTTTGCCA
The DNA here is from genome assembly GCF_039563885.1 of Algoriphagus sp. SE2. NCBI lineage: Bacteria > Pseudomonadati > Bacteroidota > Cytophagia > Cytophagales > Cyclobacteriaceae > Algoriphagus > Algoriphagus sp. SE2. The sequence goes on from NZ_JBCLWJ010000009.1 coordinate 16,179, forward strand.
TTCCATCTCACCCGGCCTAGTGGGGGCTTTCAACCATATCATTTGTTTATTGGCTACATCTCCACAGAGGATATCCATCCTCCCGTCCCCATCCATGTCCACAAAATTAGGAGACTCGTTCCCGACTGTTTCATGGATCATGTGAACTTTCCAATGCTCATCTGCTCCTTTTGGATTTTCATGCCAATACACCGCTTTACCAGGAAAATCCACACGAATCAAATCTACCCATCCATCAAGGTTCATATCAAGGTCGAAATTCAACATTGAGTTGCTCCATTCTTTTTCAGGCGCATACAATTTCGGCTCATAAATCTCATGCTTTTCCCAATTGGGGGCTTCGAACCAAAATGGTCCAGCCATCACATCAAACTTCCCATCCTTATTTACATCTCCCATAGCAACTCCTTCAGACACAAAATCTGCGAATAAAATGGTCTTTTTGAATGGAATATCCTGACTTTTATCCCGCTCAGCCATAAGTTGCGCTTCGCAATAAATATTGCTGGAAATCAGAAGCAGAAAAAGACATCCTAGATTTTTCATGATTTTCGTGATTTAACTATCCTGAATAAAACATTGGGGTTCCAACAAACCGTTTGGTAATCACTTTTGAGTCAATAAAAACCCAATTAAGGCATCAAAATCATCCTCTGAGATGGTTTCATTAAAATTATCAGGCATCAGTGTGTATTGGGATACTTTTTTATCCTTGATATCCTTTTTGGTCACAGTGAATTCCTGCCCTACTGCATTTGCATAGATTTCCTGTTCACCTTCTTCTCTTCTAAACAAGCCAGTAAGCACAGCTCCACCCTGTTTGGTAATGGTATAAGTTTTAAAAGCTTGGGAAATATTTCTATTCGGATCCAAAATCTTTTCGGTCAAAGCCCTTCTTCCCCAGTTTCCAATCCCATCCAATTGAGGACCAATAATCCCTCCTTGACCTTCTATTTGATGACAAACCGTACAGGTGTTGATAAAAATTGCCTTCCCTTTCTCGATGTCAGGTTTAGGTACAAACCTTGCCAATCGAGCATCAATCAGTTCTTGTCTTTCCTCAACTACCGAAGCCATTCCACTCGTTAAAGCTTCATAAGACTGAGATTGAGCCGTATTCATTTTCGATAGTAATTGTTCATTCACGCGTCTATCCAAAAGCACTCGGGGTGAAATTATCCCATCTTTTGCAGCTTGAAGAAGACTATTTCTTCCTTCATTTGAATTCACAAATACCGTTGCTATTGCCACTTGAAGTCCAGTTGGAGCTTCTCGAAGCGCTTTATTAAGCATGGTAAAACTTCCGGAATAAGTTGAACTTCCTATCGCTCTCGCTAATTCTTCCCGAAAAGCAGGATCAGCATCTTTGTCCAAAAGTATGCTCTCAATCAAACCCACATTTTCTGAAGGGTTTAAATCCAACAGAGCCAGGGCAGCCATTGCTCTGGGACGATTTTTTGCCCAGGAGGAATTGAATAAATCTTGAAGTCCAGGTTCATAGGAATTCAGTTTGTTTTCCCTTGCAATTTCTGTCGCAAACACCTGCTGTCTTGCTATCTCCTCATAATACTCATATTCTTCATCTGCATGCGCAGAAGGCTGATCTTTGATGCCTGTTGGCTTCTTTTCCAGATTTTTCAGAAAATCACCCGCAAAAGATATTGCCCAACTTTTCATTTGATTGGTACCCGCATCCCCTCCACGCTGACCGATTCCAGACTGTATGGTTTGGTACAAGGAATATTGAGCAGCAGGATCATTTTTAAACTTCTCCTGAATAAAAGAAATAGCCTGATTGAGTTGCTCTTCAGGAATATATCTGCCCACATGTTCCAGATAGGCAACGGTACGATCATGACTTGGATTCTGAGTTTTGAGATTGGTAAAAATAAATTCAGAAGCCTTGGATGATGGCACATCTGTCATAGCATCCATCAGCACCGCCGCATCTTCTGTGCTCCAGTTTTTGGCCACTGTCTGATCTAGGATATCACTCTCCCTGAGATGATCCCGCAATGCTATCAACAAGGTATATTTCAAATGGGAATCATTTATTGGCGTTTTTTCAACTGCTTCAATCAAAGGCTGAATATCCATCCGATCATGATGCTTTACCAACACATCAGCCGACGCACGTTGCGTATGCGGATCTGGATTTTTAAGTCCTGCTAAAGCCAGCTTTTTATACTCTTCTTCCAAAGTAGGATGCTCTCCCAAAATCCGAAAGGAATGAACTCTTACTTCTTGATCTTGACTTTCCGTTGCTTTACGCAACTCATCAAAGCCTAGATTATCCAATCTTTTCAATACCCAAAGTGCATGGACTTTTTGTTTTGAATTGGATTTCGATTCTGCCAGAACTTCTTTCATCGGTGCAATAGCGTCTTCGCCAGAATAATCTACCAAACGATTCGAAGCCAACACTCGATGATGAAAAATCTCACTTCCCAATCCTTCTATCAACTCATCTATGGTTGCCTGAGACCAATCTATTTTTTCTCCCGAATCACCTTTGTAAGTGATTCTCCAAATTCTTCCACTTTTCCTATCCCTTCCCGGATGATCTAAAGGCACTTCGTAATGCCCAATAATTCGGTTGTAAAAATCCGCAATGTATAAGGCGCCGTCAGGACCAATTTTGATATCCACAGGTCTAAACCAAGGATCTTCACTGACTAAAAAATCTTTTTCTTTGATCGCCTGAGGTGTAGAACCCATATATTCTACCGAATTTCTACTCACCCGACAGGCTACCACATCTCCAGAGTAAAAACTGTTCCGGTATTCTTCAGGAAAATCCAATCCGGTGTAATATTCCAATCCTGAAAGAGCTGTGGAACCAATCTGATAATCCATCATTTGAGGGCCAAACCCTAACCCCGGAGCTTTCTTGCCAAAATGTGGATATTCACCTTGATTGATGATTTGGTAAATCGGCATAGAATGGCAATCCGCTGAATAGACATACCCTAAATCATCTACTGCATATCCGAACGGATTAACCCTTCCATAAGTCGTCTGCTCCACTCGGCTCCCATCTATCTTAAAGCGAAACGTATTCCCTGAAGTCATGTGAATACTATCTCCATCTGCCCCTGCCACATTTGAAGTATTCCGAAAACCATGAGAAGCATGAATCCAACCATCAATTCCCCGCATAAAATTATTGATCATCCCATGAGTGTCTTCGTGCCCAAAAGGCCCCAAGAGGATTTTTTTCTCATCGTAGCGATCATCTCCATTTGTGTCTTTAAAAAAATAAATATTGGGAATGCTGTAAGCGATTGCGCCCCCTTTCACCGGCATGATACCAATTGGAATATTTAGATCACTTGCAAAGTCCGTGAATTTATCGGCCTTTCCATCTCCATTCGTGTCTTCTAAGATTGTGATTTTATCCGTACCCGACCCAGTTGAAGCTTCATAAGGATATTCAATGGAATGTGTCACCCAAAGCCTCCCCTGATCATCAAACTCCATATTGATAGGCTTGGTAATATCAGGTTCGGAAGCGTATAGATTTATTTCAAAACCAGGAGGCAAATGAAATCCTGCCATTTCCTCTTCTGGCGTTTGATAATCTGTGACTCGAATATGATCTTTGAAAAGTTCTGGATCAATAAATGAATCAGGATCATATTCTTGTTGCTCTTTATTTTGACAAGCAAATAGAAGAATAAACCCTAGATAAAAAGGGATTCGGAATTTCATAGGCTTTCTCGGGTAATTCGGGTTTAATCTGTTTTACCATGTAGGGATTTTGGCCCAGGTATAAAAACGATAGAAAATATCTTTTTTCACCTGAATTTCCAAACAAAGCCAAGTGATAAGTCTCAAGTGTTCAAAAAGATTTTAGAAAAAAAGGAATCTATTTAAACCTTTGGTAAAGATTCTTCCTTATCTCTGCAAGTTTCCTTTTATTTTTCCACTATGAAAAAAGCAATAGCGCTACTAGTTTTCCTTTTGAGTCTAAACCTCAGTGCCCAAATCCAATTGAAAGTAATTGACCAGAGGACTGGATTACCATTGGAGAATGTACGGGTAAAAGCTTATGGTACACCAATCCTTCAGACAAATGCCGAAGGAAAAATATCCATTCCTTCTGAAGAACCAATTGTAATTTCTTTTGCAAGAGAGGGTTATGAATTATTTGAAAATAATTTTAGCCCGGGAGAAAATGAGGTTGCTTTAATTCCTGTAAGAATATCCCTTTCGGAAATAACAGTTTCAGCTTTTGAGTCGGAAAGACCACTATTGGAACAATCAGCCTCTATTGCTTTAGTCACGGAGCAGGATTTTAACCGCTTCAATGAAACATCAATCGTCAATTCTTTTAACACCAAAACTGGAATCCGGATTGAAGAAAGAGCTCCTGCATCCTATCGAATTTCTATTCGTGGCAGTTCTTTAAGAGCTCCTTTTGGCGTTAGAAATGTGAAAGTTTATTGGAATGATGTGCCGTTTACCTCTCCCGATGGAACAACAGCATTGAATTTACTCGATCTCACAAACATCCGTACCGCAGAAGTGATCAAAGGACCCTCGGGAAGTATTTATGGTGCAGGAAATGGCGGAGTAGTAAATCTGGCAAGCAAAGCGGATCCTCAAGGAGGAAGAATCAGCACAGATTATATGACTGGTAGTTTTGGAATGAGTCGATTCAGGCTTGGGGTATCACAACAAGTTGGAAATGGTGGGTTTGATGCTTCATTTGTTCAGCAAAAATCTGATGGCTACAGAGAACAGTCAGCTATGGATAGAAAAGTATTTCAATTGGGGGGATACTTTTCTGTTTCGGATAAACAGGAAATAAGAACACAGTTTTTAGTTTCTGACCTGAATTATCAAATTCCAGGTGGTTTAAATGCAGATCAGCTGGCTGAAGATCCTACACAAGCAAGGCCTGGGTCGGTAGCACAAAATAGCTCCATTTCCCAGCAATCGGTATTTGCTTCCTTTGCGCATTTATATAAGTTTTCTAATCGAATCAACAACAATACTGTCCTCTATCTTAATACAAATGATTTTGAAAATCCTTTTAATCTGGACTATAAAAAGGAATTAGGATTCGGTTTTGGGGGACGAAGCAAATTCAACTTTGATACGCAACTAGGAGGAAAAGATTTAAGAATCATTGCAGGAGGTGAATATCAGACGAGTTTTACAGATGCTCAAAACTTTGGGAACAGAGGAGGCGTTGCAGATACTGTTCGTTTTGTGGATAAACTGAGAGCTACCCAAGGATTCCTTTTCCAGCAGGCGGAGTGGCAAGGAAGTGAAAAACTACTTATTACTTTAGGCCTTAGCGAAAATTTTTCGAGTTTTGAAATTGACAGACAGATAGATGCTGCAGGTGGTCCCTTGGGATTGCAAAAAAGAAAATTTGATCCTATTCTGGTCCCTAGATTAGCTTTCAATTATCAACTAAATTCTTCCTCTTCGGTCTTTACCAGTTTAAGCAGTGGTTTTTCACCCCCAACTATTGATGAGGTAAGAACGAATGAAGGCAGCTTGAATCTAGACTTGGAAGCCGAAAAAGGTCTAAATACTGAAATCGGATATCGCTTGGGTAAAGAAAGACTTAATATTGATGCTACAGCATTTTATTTTCAACTGAAACAAACGATTACAACCTATACCAATGAGCAAGGAGTCGTTCTTTTTAGAAATGCAGGTTCAACCAATCAAAAGGGTATTGAAATAGCAATAGATTACGCGTTACTTAAAAACTATTCAGGGTTTATAAGAGATCTGAAAGTTGGTACAGCTTTTACAGGACACTATTTTAAATTTAAAGACTATCAAAAAAGAGATAACGACTATTCCGGAAATGATCTCACAGGTGTTTCGCCAAACACATTAGTAAGTAGAATTGATGTGCGTACTGCACCCGGTATTTACTTAAATCTCACCCATCAATTCACAGATGAAATTCCACTAAATGATGCAAATACAGTCTATCAGGATTCCTATAACTTGGTGAACTTGAGATTTGGATGGGCAAAATGGATAGGAAAAGCATGGGAACTAGAAGTCTTTGGAGGAGTAGACAACCTACTGGATGAAAGCTACTCCTTGGGAAATGATCTCAATCCCTTTGGAGGAAGATATTACCAGCCTGCGCCTACAAGAAATTGGTATGGTGGGCTAAAAGTGGCATTCAATTATTAAGCGTAAATTTCAGTTCCAAAAAATCCACCAATCATGAAAAAGACAGTTTACTTTTTGCCATTTTTTCTGGCATTATTCTTTTCAGCTTTTGCTCAAGAAGAAACTAGCGAGACCAAGGAAGTAACCCGGGATCCCATAAAATTTGAAAAATCACTTACTGGGACTTTCAATGGGCAAAAAGTCGATTACAAAGCAGTAGTTAGTGAAACATTCCTGCGAAATTCCAAAGGCGAAGTAACCGCAGGACTTTGGAGTACTTCTTACATTCGATCAGGAGTCGATTCCTACAAACGACCTGTTACCTTCATTTTTAATGGTGGACCAGGTTCAGCCTCTGTTTGGCTACATATGGGCTTTTTTGGTCCTAAGGTGGTAAAAACCGACTCTGGAGCCAAAATTGATGATGGCTCAGCTCCCTATACTTTTGTGGATAATCCTCAGGCATTGTTGGACATTACAGATTTGGTTTTTATTGATCCTGTTGGAACAGGTTTCAGCCAAGTGGAAGGTGTTGGTAAAAATGAAGATTTTTGGGGACTCAATGAAGATGCTAGTTCCATCGCTCAATTTATGAGAATTTGGGTGACTAAGAACGGAAGATGGCAAGCTCCTAAATTTATAGCTGGAGAAAGCTTTGGAACCACAAGAGCTGCGAAAATTGCTGAAGTTTTGGAAGGTGGTGGTCAGACGATGGCCATCAATGGAATAGTCTTAATTTCACAAGCCTTGGATTACGCAGGATCTTCCTCTTGGGAAGATAATTTGACTTCATTTTTCACCTATTTGCCTTCTATGGCTGCGACCGCCTGGTATCATAAAAGAGCTGGTGAAGGAAAAACTTTGGAAGAATTTGTCCAAGAAGCGAGGAACTTTGCATATGGTGATTATTTGACGGCTTTATACAAAGGAGAGAAACAATCTGAGAGTGAAAAATCAAGTATTGCTGATAAGCTGACTTACTTCACTGGATTAGACAAGGATTTCATCCTTAGATCAGACAATCAAATCCTGATGCACAGGTTCAAAAAGGAATTATTACGTGATCAAGGGAAAGCTATAGGCACCTTGGATGGCCGATATTTGGCGACAGAAACTGATAAAGCAGCTGAAGGACCTGTATTAGGAGACCCTAGTAGCTATATGACAGGGGCTGCTTATACTGCAACTTGGAATGATTACTTAACGCGTGAATTAGGAGTAATAATTGAAAGACCATACTACACTTCCTCAGTGGGAATGGACGGGAATTGGAATTGGAAACCTGTACCGGATGGATCGTATTGGGAACCACAGTATGTAAGTACCGCTAGATCGTTAAGTGAAGCGATGCATAGAAATACAGCAATGAGAGTCATGGTTGCTAATGGTTATTATGATTTGATCACTCCATTTTTTGATGCAGAATATACTTTTGCAAGACATAACTTTCCACAAGAAAGGATTGAGATGAAATATTACGAAGCTGGACATATGATGTATAACCGTCAGGAAGATTTTGATGCATTAGCTAAAGACATCCGTGAATTCATTGTCAAGATGACCAAATAAAACCTTCTATAAACTGTGAACTTATAAGCTCTAAATTTCGATTTGTAATAAAGAATAAATAAATCAATATGCAGAAACCCGATTTCAACATAGCAGAAGTCAATAAAATTATCCGTGGACGCAGATCCATGTTTGTTGCCCAATTCAAAGAAAATGACCCTGTAGAGGATAGCATTATTGAAGAAATGCTAGAGAATGCCAGATGGGCTCCTACGCATAAACTCACTCAACCTTGGAGATTTATAGTTTATAAAGGTGATGGTCTTAAAAAATTTGGGAAGTATCAAGCAGAGATGTATAAAATGAGAGCAGAAAAAAATGGAACTCCATTTATAGAAGCTACTTATGAAAAGTTCATAAACAATCCACAGAAAGCATCTCATGTCATTGCTATTTTAATGAAAAGATCAGAAGGAATTCCTCTTATGGAGGAGATTTCTGCAGTAGCAATGGCTGTTCAAAACATGTATTTAACTGCTTCCGCTCATGGTCTCGCAGCCTATTGGGGAACAGGTGGCCCAACCTTTTGGCCAGAAGCAAGAGAAGACTTTGGACTTGAAGGAGAAGATATGCTTATGGGCTTCTTTTATCTTGCCAAACCTGCCACAGACAATTGGCCAGCAGGAAAAAGAGATTCCGTGGAAGAAAAAGTAGCTTGGATTACAGAATAAAAATAAGGGCCGATCAAATGATCGGCCTTTTTAAATCCTATTAATTCAGGAATTTAGAAGCCAACGTATGCAGGAGGCTCTACACCTTGAGTTCTAATGTAAGCCACCGCAGATCCATTGTGATGGGAAGTATGGTCCATCAACAATGCTGCAACTTGTCTTCTTGATACAGTATTACCAAAAACCTCAAGTTTTTCACCTGCATCTTGTGCAGACAAAGCAGCAATGGTTTTCTTACCATAATCAAAACATTTACCAACATATGCTGCCAATTCTGCTCTAGAGGCTGTTTCTAGATTGATCTCAAATCCTGGATCGGTTCCTTTCAAAAATCCCTGAGAGATCCCTACAATAGCATTTCCAACATGATGAATTTGTTCTTTGAAAGTCATTGCTCCTGCATCAGTTTTGTAATCCATACCTGAATCTGGCATTTTGTCCAAAATATCAAGTGTGTATTTTTTGGCGTTATCCCACTTGACCATATACTCTTCCATTGTGGTTTGCGCATTGACAGCTCCAGCTGCAAGCATCAAAAATGAAGCGAAAATTGCTCCTGAGAATATTCGTACTAACTTTTTCATGGGTTTTACAGTTTTGTTCTTTTGTTAAATTTCATGTATTCTCCTATCAATTCAAACCTATTACCTAATTTTAAAGCATGCGGAAATTTCTTTTGATTATACCTGTAATATTAGGTTTGGCAGCTTGTGGAGAAACTTACCTCCCAAAACCACCCGGATTTAACAGGATAGATCTCCCTGATCATGATTTTGAAAAGCTGGCCGAAGGATATCCATACCAGCTTGAATATTCTGTTCATAGTCAAGTTGAAGCTGACTCTTTTAATATTAAAGAGAATGACTGGATTAATTTACACTATGTGGATTTTGGAGCTAAAGTCCATTTAACCTATAAAAAAATAGGAGGAGATGTTAGTTTTAAAAAGCTTTCAAACGATGCCTTTCAGCTGACAGCAAAGCATCAGATTAAGGCCTATGGAATCCAGGAGTCTGTGGCTTTAACTCCTGAAGGGTATACTGGTGTAATCGCAGAGTTGACAGGAGAAGTCCCAACTCAATTTCAGTTTTTTGTTACCGACTCAACAGAAAATTTTCTTAGAGGGGCTCTGTATTTTAACACTGCCATGAAAAATGATTCTCTCGCCCCCGTGATAGAATACATCAAAGTGGACATGGCCCACTTGATGAATTCCGTAAAATTTATAGAATAATTACTTTAGGTTTTTCCAAGAACTTATTACAAAGACACCGCCTGCGATAGCAACAGCGGCTGCAATAAATCCACTTAGGACATTTCCATAAATAAAAAATCCGGTAGAGAATAAAGCAGCATAAATCATTACAGAGCCTATGGCCATTAATCCAATTTCTTTTGGCAGCTGACCAATAACTTGCTTCTCTGCAGGATATCTATCCAAAACTTTTTTCCATCCAAATGCAGCTGGAGTTACTTTTCGGTAGAATGAAAGTAATACTTCATCTTTCTCCGGTTGAGTTAGAAAAGTGACAAGTAGCCAGCCTAATGTTGTAATGCTTACACTATATATAAGTTTTAAATAAGCTTGGTGTTCAGGGATTATAATCCAGTTGACTTTTGGATTAATTACTTCAAAGAAGATTGCCACAACAAATGAAATGGCCATCGCTGAAATCTCGGTATATGCATTAATTCTCCACCAAAACCATCTTAAAATAAAAATCAATCCTGTGCCTGCCCCTATTTGGAGTAAGATATTAAATGCGTTTAAAGCAGAAGAAAGTGCCAAAGCCAAGACTGCTGAGAGCGCCATCAAAGAAACAGTAGAAATCCTTCCTACTGCAACCAGCTCTTTATCCGTGGCTTGTGGTTTTAAAAATCTCAGATAAAAATCATTTACGATGTAGGAAGACCCCCAATTTAAGTGAGTGGAGAGTGTTGACATCACCGCAGCAATTAAAGATGCCAAAACAATTCCGATCAGACCTGTTGGAAGGTAGGTTAGCATAGCAGAGTAAGCTAAATCGTCACCCAATTTATCAACCGGAATATCTGGGAAAGCAGCCTGTAAATCTGAAATATTTGGAAAGATTACCAAGGAGGACAATGCAATCAATATCCATGGCCAAGGTCTAATGGCATAATGTGCAATATTGAAGAAAAGAGTTGCACCCATCGCATTTTTTTCATCTTTTGCAGAAAGCATTCGCTGTGCGATATACCCTCCACCTCCAGGCTCAGCACCAGGATACCAAGTTGCCCACCACTGAATCGCTATTGGCATGATAAATAAAGGAACATAAATATTTGGATCATCAAAATCCGGAAAGAAATCTAACTTTTCTGCCACATTTTCATGAGCAAGCAAATTACTCAATGAGCCAATTTCAGGTAGGTCAAGTATAAAATATGCCGCTCCAAAAGAGCCAATCAAAGCAATGAAGAATTGGAAAAAATCTGTGAGGAGTACTCCCTTCAAACCACCTAATGAACTATACACAACCGTTACTATGGAGGCTATTAATAAGGTTTGAATAGGGCTAAGTCCTAGCATTACACCTCCAATTTTAATTGCTGCCAAAGAAACCGTAGCCATAATAACCACATTAAAGAAAACTCCTAAATAGAGCGCTCTAAAAGCTCTTAAAAATGCAGCTCCTTTCCCAGCATATCTCAGCTCATAGAATTCCAAGTCAGTCGTAACTTCTGATCTTCTCCAAAGCTTTGCATAAACAAAAACTGTAAGCATTCCCGTAAGAAGAAATGCCCACCAAGCCCAGTTTCCAGCAACACCATTCTTTCGAACTATATCCGTGACCAGGTTTGGGGTATCAGCAGAAAAAGTAGTCGCAACCATGGATACACCCAACAGCCACCATGGCATATTTCTTCCTGAGAGAAAGAATTCTTTTGCGGAGGATCCGGCTTTTTTTGCAGTGAATAGTCCAATCAAAAGTGAAATGACAAAGAAGGCGGCAATGATGCCCCAATCTATGGCTGTTACATTCATAGTTCTGAGTTTTTAAATTAAGTTTCTCTCATTTTTTTCATAAATGAAAAGAACTTTATTAATATTTTTCACTAATGTATTTAATTTTTTTTTATATAAATATAATATTGGCAGGATTTAGCGGTAAAAAGAAAAAAATTAGTGTTTTCAAATTGAATTTTATCTCCTTGACCAATGTCTCAGCTCCAAAGTCTACTTTTTCAAATTAATTCAAAGCTAATTACTTATGAAGTTTTCAGGACTTTTTTCACATTTTGTATAAAAAAATCATAATTACCTTTCTGCCAAGCATCTGAAAGGAGGAAAGTAATTTCATTTTTAAAAATTGTTCATCAATCTTAAAATGAAATGAAAAAAATTAGCCTCGTATTTTTAGTTGGTGCTTTGGCATTCAGCTGTAGAGAAAGGATCTCTGCACCAGGACCAGTCAACGCTACTTTTAAAGAAATCAGTAGCCTCAAAATAGGTGGAGAAGCAGCAGCAGAAATTGCTGCATTTGATCCGCTTACAAATCAGCTTTTCATTGTGAATAACAGCGAAGGCTTATCACAAGTGGATGTGATAGATTTTTCTGACCCCAAAAATCTTCTTGTCAAAAGCCCAATCGACATCTCAGTTTTTGGAGGTGGTGTTAACTCGGCGGCAGTCAAAAATGGGATGCTGGCGATGGCAATTGAAGCCTTCACCAAAACCGATCTCGGGTCTATTGTGGTATATAAAACCTCTGATCTATCCTCTCCAATTGCAAATGTTACTGTAGGTGCTTTGCCTGATCTGGTGCCTTTTTAGCCCTGATGGAAGATACCTTGTCTCTGCAAATGAAGGGGAGCCAAATGATGAATATACCATCGACCCGGAAGGTTCAGTTTCGATTATTGACACACAAATAGCTTTTCAGGTCACAACGTTAGACTTTTCTCCTTTTGAAAGCCAGCAAGCTGCTTTAGAAGAAAATGGATTCAGAATTTTTGGCCCAAACGCAAGTTTCGCCCAAGATATCGAGCCAGAATATTTTACCATTGATCCATCTTCGGATTTTGCTTGAGTGACCCTTCAGGAAAATAGCGGCATAGCTAAGGTAGATCTGAACACGAAATCTATTACTGATATTTTCCCAGTTGGTCTAAAAGATCACATGCTTGAAGGAAATGAGATAGATGTAAGTGATAGAGATGATATTGATGGCAACTTCCAAAACTGGCCAATTCTTGCATACTACATGCCTGACGCGATAGAGTCTTTCCAAGTGGGTAAAACGAACTACCTGATCACTGCAAATGAAGGTGACACAAGAGATTATGATGGGTACAGTGAGGAAGAATGGGGAAAAGATCTTTCTCTGGATCCAACTGCATTCCCAAACGCAGAGTGGCTACTAGAAGATGAGAATTTGGGAAGATATACCACCACCAGTAAAGGTGATGTGGATGGTGACGGTGATTTTGATATGATCTATGGAATTGGTGGTAGATCCTTCTCTATTTGGGATAGCAGCACTGGCGCTTTAATACGTGACTACCCGAATTTGGCTGCAGACTTATATGCAGCAAATCCAAGTCTTTTTGATGATGGAAGAAGTGATAACAAAGGTGTGGAGCCAGAAGGAGTTGAAATCGGATATGTGAATGGAAAGATGTTAGTATTTATTGGCTTGGAACGATCTGACGCTATTATGGTCTATCAGTTGAATGGCCCTTCTAATTTGAGATTTCTTCAGGTGTTGGATGAAATTTCCGGAATCGGTGAAAGTGGTCATGATGCTCCAGAAGGATTATTATTTATTCCTGCGGAAGAAAGCCCAACAAACAGTGCTTTATTCATCGTGAGCTCAGAAGGAGATGGAAAAATCACAATATATCAAAATTAACAGTAAAAAAATCCAAGGAAAGCTGGCCATTAGGTCGGCTTTTTTTGTTTCGAACTTTTTAATTTTTTGAGATGAATTAGCTTTGCAGGATGAAAATGGAGCAGATCTCAGCTATTCTAAAGCAGTACAGCTTTTTAGAAGGAAAAAGTTACCAGTGCCATACATTTGGATCAGGTTTGATCCATGGCACTTATCTGATAGAAAGCCCAGATTCCAAATTCATCTTACAGGAATTTAATAATTCGGTTTTTAAGTACCCTGAGAGAATCGCCCACAATCATTTTATCATGGGAGAAAAAGGAGATGTTTCCAAACTCCCTTTTGCGCTACCACTTCCTCGACTGAATAATTCCGGAGATTCATTGACAAACTTCGAAGGAAAACTTTATCGTCTTTTTGACTTCGTTAAAGGAGTGACACTACAGGAAATCCAAAATTCAAATCAAGCCTGCCTGGCTGCAAAAGCTTATGGCGTTTTTGCTGAATGGGCTAAAGATATTCCAGCTTCAGAAATGAAGGAATCCATCCCAAAATTCCATAGACTTGATTGGAGATTTGAAAATCTGGAAAAAGCGGCAAGTGAAGAACGCTCTTTAGGAAAGGAAGAAAAAGAGATCTTGGATTACTATTTTAGTCAAAAAACGCTAGTCGAATCCTATAAAGAATTTTTAACCAGTTGCCCAAAAAGAATCACTCATAACGACACAAAGATCAATAACTTGATATTCGAAGAAAACTTGGAAAAAGTAGCGGCAATTATTGATTTGGATACACTGATGGGTGGGCTTTTATTATATGATTTTGGTGACCTGATCAGGACCGTCGCATGTTCGGAGGTAGAAACCAGTCAAAACTGGGGCAATCTGGTCCATAGACCTGAGATTTTTGAAGAATTGTTGAAAGGATATTGGGAAGGTGTTCGTGACATGGCAACCAATGAAGAGGCTAAATCACTATTGATTGCCGGAGAAGTAATGACTTGTATTATGGGGCTTCGTTTTTTGACAGACCATTTACAAGGTAATATTTACTATAAGGTGGCTTATCCACTTCAGAATTTGCATCGAGCCAAAAACCAAATGATATTTTTAAAAAGTCAACAAGAGCAAAGATCTCAGTTAAAAAATATCTGGAGTAAGATTACAGGATTAATCGGCTGAGCCTTGACATTTCTTGTCATATAAATTGGCAATTGAACATCCTGGTTTTAATTTGCTTCTTCTCTAATCGCAATCCCTTTTGTCTGGTATTTTTGACACAAAAATTGAATTTCTAAAAGGTGTGGGCCCACAGCGTGCGGCACTGATCAATAAGGAATTGAATATTTTTACTTATGGGGAACTCATTCAACATTATCCTTTCAGATACGAGGATAGAACCCGGTTTTTTAAAATAAGAGAATTAAACCCTGGTCTTGAAAATGTACAGATCATCGCAAAAATTCGAAAAATAGAACTCATTGGAGTCGGAAACAAACGAAGGCTGGTAGCCCATGTCGCAGATGAGACAGGGGAAATGGAAATGACCTGGTTTAAGGGCATCCAATGGGTTCAGAAAAAGTTGCCAGCAGGAACTGTTTATATTTTCTTCGGCAAACCTACCCGCTATGGAAGTAAATGGAGTATAGCACATCCGGAAATGGAGCCGTTAAGTTCAGCAAATGAACAGCGAAATAATTTTCAGCCGGTTTATTCCACTACTGAGAAGTTAAGAGCGCGTTTTCTGGATTCCCACGGGATTTCCAAAATCATGGAAGTGCTGGTACAGGCTTGTTTTCCTCATATCAAGGAAACACTTCCAGCCGAAACCCTTCATCAATATCAATTGATCGGTAAAAAAGAAGCGATCCAACAAATTCATTTCCCTAGTAAACCAGAGCTACTTCATCGGGCCCGCAAACGTCTGAAGTTTGAAGAATTCTTTTTTCTTCAGTTGAGGCTATTGATGCTGAAAGTAACGCGAACAGAAAAATTCAGAGGTCAACCCCTTGGAAACACGGAATTACTGACAGATTTCTATCAAAATCACATCCCTTTCGAACTGACTAATGCTCAAAAACGGGTAATTCGGGAAGCTTTCGCTGATATGAAATCTGGAAAGCAGATGAACCGCCTGATTCAAGGTGATGTGGGAAGTGGTAAAACCATGGTAGCATTTATTTGCATGTTGATCGCAATTGGTTCCGGATCTCAAGCCTGTTTGATGGCGCCAACAGAGATTTTGGCCAATCAGCATTTCGAAGGACTCAAGGAATATGCTGATATGATGGGTATGGAAATTGAAATCCTGACAGGTTCAGTAAAAAAATCCAAGCGGAAAGTTATCCATGAAAAACTTCTTTCTGGAGAATTAAAAATCCTAATTGGAACGCATGCTCTTTTAGAAGATGTGGTACAATTCCAAAATCTTGGGTTGGCCATTGTGGACGAGCAGCACCGCTTTGGCGTAGCTCAGCGGGCAAAATTGTGGGCAAAAAATGAAGAATTCATCCCACATGTTTTGGTGATGACTGCAACACCAATTCCAAGAACTTTAGCGATGACGCTCTACGGAGATTTGGATGTGTCGGTCATTGATGAATTACCTGCAGGTAGAAAACCTATCCAGACAGTTCACCGATATGACAAGGACCGTCTAAAAGTCTTTGGATTTATCAATGAGGAAATCAAAAAAGGAAGACAGGTTTACATTGTTTATCCATTGATCGAGGAATCTGAAACATTGGATTTAAAAAATGTCATGGATGGCTTTGAAAGTATTTCCAGGGCATTTCCCAACTACCCGATCAGCATCGTGAACGGCTCTATGAAGCCGGAAGCCAAAGATTACGAAATGCAGCGATTTGTGAAAGGAGAAACCAAAATCATGGTGGCTACTACCGTCATCGAAGTTGGAGTGAATGTTCCGAATGCTTCGGTAATGGTAATCGAAAATGCGGAGAGATTTGGACTTTCACAATTGCATCAGCTGAGAGGAAGAGTGGGAAGAGGCGCAGAGCAAAGCTATTGTATCCTGATGAGCAAATACGAGCTATCCAAAGAAGGACGAGTCAGATTGGAAACGATGGTTCGGACGAATGATGGATTTGAAATCGCTGATGTAGATCTGAAGCTTCGAGGTCCTGGAGATTTGATGGGCACCCAACAAAGTGGGATAACGGATTTGCTGATTGCAGATCTGAGTAAAGACGCTCCGATTTTGACTTTGGCAAGAGATGCTGCCCAGCAATTATTAGCACAAGATCCTAGTTTGAGTTTACCGGAAAACGCCCCAGTACTTAGGCAAGTGAAGCAACAAAAGAAAACTGCCGTGAACTGGAGCAGGATTTCCTGATTATTTTCTCTTTGAAAATAAGCCGGTTATTCGTTTGAAAAGCTGCTTTTCCTTTTCCCAGAAGAAATTAAACTGACCAAAAAGAAACCCATAAATCAGCAGGAAAATCTGATAAAGGGGCAACACTAATAGGAGATAAAGAAATGTATTCCAAAAGCCCCCTTTTTCCACTCCAAAAAAATCAAGGATCGGTGCTTTAATAAAAAGGATGGTAAAACCGGTACAAGCAAAAACCATCAATACCATGACCACCTGAAAAATACTCTTCAATTGCCACTTGGCTTGAAGTCTATGAAGGAAACCAGGGCGGTCTTTTGGTTTTGACATAAGCAAAAATAGTCAGAATGCTTCTAAATAAAAGAGCCGGCATAAAACCGGCTCTATTTTTTTACCAGGAAAAAACTCCTGAATTCAATTTCTGCAAAGCTGCATTTTTAAAATTCGCATCTACAAGTAGTGAAACGTTGTGTCTACTTCCTCCATAAGAAACCATTCTAACAGGAATATCTTCCAGAGAATCCATCACTGCTTTGATTACTCCTTTGGTTTCAGAGATTTGGTTACCCACAATGCAGACTATCGCTTGATTTCTATCTACTTCTACAGACCCTAAAGTATCTAACTCTGCTAAGATTTGATCCAAATGACTCAGATCGTCAATAGTCACTGACACCGCCACCTCAGAAGTAGTGATCATGTCAATTGGCGTCTTGTACTTTTCGAAAATCTCAAAAACTCTTCTTAAGAAACCATAAGCCAAAAGCATTCTACTAGACTTAATTTTAATTGCTGTAATTCCATCTTTGGCAGCGATCGCTTTTACACCAATCGCATCAACCTCAGCTTTGATCAACGTTCCATGAGCCTCAGGCTGCATGGTATTGAGTAATTTTACAGGTACGTTATATAATTGTGCTGGCCAGATGGAAGCTGGGTGTAGAATTTTCGCTCCGAAATAAGCTAGCTCGGCCGCTTCGTCGAATGACATCTCAGCAATAGGACGGGTTTTGTCTACAATTCTTGGGTCGTTATTATGCATCCCATCAATATCTGTCCAGATTTCACAAGCAGACGCTTGGATAGCTGCAGCAACCAAAGAAGCAGTATAATCGCTTCCTCCACGCTTCAGATTATCAACTTCATTTCTATGATTTTTGCAGATATAACCCTGTGTTATGAATATTCTTTCGCCTGCATTCTCTGCCAAAATCGCTTTCAGCTTTTCAGAGATCTTACCTAATTCAGGTTCTGAATTCTCATCGATACTCATAAAATCCAAAGCTGGAAGGAACACTGCCGGAATATTTAATTCTTCCAAAAGTGTATAAAAGAGCTTAGTAGAAAGTAATTCTCCCTGAGCTAAGATATCCCTGTTAATGGCCTCGTTAAAAGAAATTTTCAGGAGAATATTTAAAAACTCAAAATGCTCTTTTATAATATTTTCGGCTTTTTCGCGGGCCTCATCAGTCTTCAATAACTCTTTGTAGAATACTAAATAATGTGCATGAAGTGAATCTATTCTTTCTTTCGCCAAGGGTTTATCGGCAGTTGCTAAAGCTTCGCCAATCCCAACAAGGGCATTGGTAGTGCCAGAAAGTGCTGAAAGAACCACAATAGTAGGTTCATCACCTCTAGTTATCAGGTCTTTTACCTGGTGCATTCGCTCGGGGCGACCCACTGAGGTCCCTCCGAATTTCATGATTTTCATGTGTTATAATAGATTTAAATTGGTCACATGGAATCTCGCATCTAGTATTTCCTCCTCAATCAGGGAGAAGGTTATAATGCTTGATTTCATAAAGGGTAAATTGTATAGGTTTGAAAGGGGGTATTAGAATCCTAGCATTTTCACTGCTGTGATTGCAGCTTCATCGCCTTTATTGCCATGCTTTCCTCCTGCACGATCCAAGGCTTGCTGTTGAGTATTAGGAGTCAGTACTCCGAAAATCACTGGCTTATTATATTTCAGTCCGACATTTGTAATTCCATGTGCTACTGCATCGCATATGAAATCAAAATGTTTCGTCTCACCTTGAATCACACAACCCAAGCAGATAACGGCATCGATACTTTCCTCTTGAGCCAGCCACTGCGCCGCTAAAGAAAGCTCAAACGAACCAGGAACATTTTTTCGGATGATGTTCTCTTTTTTTGCTCCATGCTGTAACAAAGTTTGGATAGCTCCAGAATAAAGTGCTTCTGTCACTTCTTCATTCCATTCAGAAACAATAATTCCAAAAGTTTTGGAACTGATATCTGTTATATTTTTAGAAGAATGATCGCTTAGGCTTTTTAAGGAAGTTGCCATTTTAACAAATAATTTAATTGTATAAACAAAAAAAGAGTAAGACTATTGGCCTTACTCTTCTCTTTAGTATGCTTTTAGAGCAGCATTATTGAGCAGCAAGGCCTTCTAGTCGAGCCTTGTGTTTTCGTGCTGCAGAAAACTCATAAGATTCAAAATATTTTTCTTCGATCTCACCATACGTATCTATTGCATTTTGGATCTGACCTGCTTCTTCATATGCGACCGCCAATTTGGCTAAATACTTAGGTGTAAAGTATTTATTTGGTTCGTAAGAAGCCGCTTTCTTGAAGAAAGAAATAGCTTGATCATTATTACCTAATTCCAAATATGCATCACCTATCAAAGAATAAGCTTGCCCCTGGATCAAGTAATCATCAGAAGAAAATTGCTCTAATTCTGATATTGCTTCTTCAAACTTTCTTTCAGAAAGATAAATAGAGCCGATATAGAAATGTGCCAAATTAGCAGCATCAGTTCTCGGATACTCTTCCAAAATAGACAAGAACCCAGGATTGATTCCATCACCGTTCAAAGCAAATTCTGCTGAATCTTGCTCATAATAATAAACTGCCTGAAACATTTCTGCCTGAGCAGCCTTATTTTGGTTCTGGGTATTGAATTGGAAAAACAGAATTCCACCAATCAAAATGATTGCAGCTCCCAAGACCCCTGCTAATATTTTACTGTTCTTCTTTAAAAAAGCTTCGCCTCTGGTTAACCTTTCTGCGATTTCTTCTGGATTCTCCAAAAGATCAGTCTGATGATGAGGATTTACTTTTTTAGATTGTTTCGTTGCCATGATACTCAAATTTCGACCGCAAATATACGCTTTTTATGAATTACACAAAGCCAAATAAAAAAGCCATGAAGCATTTATAACTTCATGGCTATCTGATCAATGCTTTTTTTCGATTTATTCCATCACAAATGGGTAGTCTTCCTGAACGTAAACGTCCTTGAAAGCATCCATTCCATCAGGCCAAGGGGATTCTTCAGCAAATTTCACTGCTTCAGTCACTTTTTTCTTCACCCGATCAACAATTTCTGAAATTTCTTCTTCCGTCAGGATATTATTCTCCTTAATGGTAGACAGAACTTGTTCAATCGGATCACGCTGCTTGTACTCTTCCACTTCCTCCTTAGTTCTGTATTTCTGAGGATCAGACATGGAGTGTCCTTTGTAGCGGTAGGTTCTCATCTCAAGTAAGGTAGGACCATCACCTCTTCTAGCTCTTTCCGCTGCTTCAGCTACTGCCTCATGTACTGCCTCCACATTCATTCCATCTACTGCGAAAGAAGGCATGTCATAAGATTCACCTAGTGTTGACAAATCATCTACATTGGATGATCTCTTAACAGCAGTACCCATGGCATATCCATTATTTTCTATCACGAAAATTACAGGTGTTTTATAAAGCATAGCCAAATTCATTGCTTCATGAAAAGCTCCTTGACGAACTGCCCCATCACCCATATAAGTAATACAAAGATTTTTTGTGCCGTTATATTTTTCTGCGAAGCCAATACCGAGACCCATCGGAACCTGAGCTCCAACGATTCCATGACCTCCCATGAAATTCCTTTCTTTGTCAAAAATGTGCATTGAGCCACCTTTACCTTTGGTAGTACCTGTTGCTTTTCCGAAAAGCTCTGCCATTACCGCTCCTGGATCAGTTCCCAATCCTAGTGGATGCGCATGACATCTATAAGCTGTTATCCATTTATCATCTTTTGTCAAAGCTGTAATTGCTCCGGATGCACAAGCTTCCTGTCCAATATATAAATGACAGAATCCTCTGATTTTTTGTTGACCATAAAGTTGTCCCGCTTTTTCTTCGAACCTCCTCATTAACAGCATGCTCTCATACCAATAGGAATAGGTTTCTTTCGAATATTTTACTTTAGACTTGGTCGCTGCAGTTTTCTTTGCCATATCGTAATGATCAAAATATGCTATTTTAGGCCTCAAATATAATCATCCCGACCTAAAAATCAGGCTAGGACCAAAATAATTCCCCAAACTCATGTACCTCAAGTCCCTGGAGCTATTACAATTTAAAAATCATGAGAAGACTAAGCTTGAATTTTCTCCTCAAATAAATTGCATTGCTGGATTGAATGGGAGTGGAAAAACCAATGTATTGGATGGAATACACTATCTCTCTCTTACAAAAAGTGCAGTTCAATCCAGTGACAGCTTAAATGTAATGCACAAAAAAGATTTTTTCGCGATTAAGGGTCAATTTGAACTTTTGGAAAAACCTCTTGAAGTCCGATGCACGGTAGAGTTAGGAAAGAAAAAACTGATTTATCAAAACGGAAAAGCTTTAGACAAAACCTCCGAGCATGTAGGATTGATTCCTTTGGTTCTAATTGCTCCAGATGATACCGACCTGATCAAGGGAGGAAGTGAAGGCAGAAGGAAATTTTTTGATGGACTTTTATCGCAATTGGATAAAAATTACCTCCATCAGCTAATTCGATATCATCATTTTTTAAAACAAAGAAATGCATTGCTGAAGCAATTTGCAGAAACAGGACGAAGGGATTTCGCACTATTGGACAGCTATGATAGTGAGTTAATTTCCTTAAGTGCCACTCTTTCGTTAAGAAGAAATGAATTACTCCAAGAAGTTGCGCCACTTTTACAAAGTCACTATGCCGATATCTCTCAAGGGCGGGAGCATGTAAGTATTATTTATGACACCGAAGCACTACGAGATAATTTTCAGGAATATTTTAAAAGCGTTCGGAAAAAGGATTTGATCACAAAAAACAGCAATGCTGGAATACATAAGGATGATTTCAACTTCCTTATCGGAGATCATCCGATCCGTAAAATCGGAAGTCAAGGCCAGCAGAAGTCTTTTATTATTTCTCTGAAATTAGCTCAGTTTAAAATATTCGAAAAAGGGAAAGGGGAAAAGCCTCTTTTATTGCTTGATGATATTTTTGACAAACTGGATGATTTAAGGATTGCCAAAATGATGGAGCTTATCTCTCAACATACTTTTGGGCAAATATTTTTGACAGATGCCCGACCAGAACGATCAAAGAAGATTTTGAATGAACTGGACTCAGAGGTTGCTTTTTTCAGCTTGGAAAAAGGAAAGGTGATTTCATAAAAAAGAGGCCGAAGCCTCTTTCATTATTCCCATAAATTGGCTGGATATTCCCCAGCATCATGTAATTCTTTTAGTGCTTGAATCACCACCGGTTTATCGTCGGTATAGGTTACTCCAAACCAGACTTTTCCTCCTTTTAAAATCTCAAAATCAGATTTTCCAGATTGAATCAGATTATTGGCAACAGTGGGGATATAAAACTCAGATTTCAAGTTATCCAAGTTTGCAGGAAGAAATTCATCCCACATTTTTTTAATTTCAACAAAAACATCTGGGTGAAAACCCCAGAAATTCATGCTAACAGGTGTGTTTTCAGCTATTTCCAAAACTTCGTTTTCCCCTTTGCTCAAAATCTTATCTCCTTCTCGAGCTATAGCTGTACGCTCAACCATACCAACCAAGTGGCCTTTATCATTCGTTTCGCAGACACCTCTGCTGACAGTTCCATTTGCAGAAAGCACATTTTGGATGGCATAACCAACCATAGCATTCAAATCAGGTTTTACCTTATTAGAAAGAAATTTTCCAACCTCGATAAAAGCCTCTCTACCGTAAAAATCATCTGCATTGATTACAGCGAAGGGTTCCTTTATGGCATCCTTTGCACAAAGTACAGCATGTGCAGTTCCAAATGGTTTTTTACGATCAGCTTGCTTTAATTCTTCTGGAACAAAGCTATCCAAAGATTGAACTACAAAGTTAACTTCTATCTTCCCTCCCATTTTAGGAATAAAGATCTCTTTAGCCTCTTCCAGAATCTCCTTTCTAACAATGAAAACCACTTTGCCGAAACCAGCTTGGATCGCATCATATATAGAATATTCTAAAATCGTTTCTCCATTAGGCCCAAACCCATCAATTTGTTTGTTCCCCCCATATCTACTCCCCATTCCGGCAGCTAATACTAAAAGTGTTGGTTTCTTATTCATAGTTTATTCATAATCTGCTCGCAAAAATAATTTTTTATTGATAGGGGACAAACCAAAAAATGAATCTAATTCTATCAATTTAGTATGTAATAGAACCAACTTTTCAAAAAAACATATACTTATTTTTAATTTTAAGGCATAATTAAACCCTCCGTTTTAAAAAATTCTGATTTTTTTGAATTTTCCAGTTATTATTTTAATCAGCTATAGAATTTGATTTAATTTTTCTATTAACTTCATGCCATTATTTCAATAAACCACTAAATCTATTGTAAAAAATGAAAAAAATAGAGGCGATTATTCGAACTTCTCGATTTGACCAAATACATGCTTGTGTAGCAGCATTGGGCGTTAAGTTCCTTACTTTTTATGAAGTGAAGGGAATGGGTTTAGAACATGCACGCCAGCAGACTTATCGTGGAGTTGCCTATGAACCTGCTTATATCCCAAGAACGAAGTTGGAAATTGTTACCGTTGAAGAGCTTGTGGACCCTGTAATCAAGTGTATCCTTACCGAGGGAAAAACAGGTGAAATAGGCGATGGGAAAATCTTTGTTTACGATGTGCTAGATGCTTATCGAATTAGAAATACAGATACTGGAGAGAACGCCCTTTAACTTTCATTTTCACCCAAAGAATACTCAAACCTATGCAAGAATTATTTACTATCAATAACCTTTGGATGATGGTGGCAACAACAATGGTCTTCATCATGCACTTAGGATTTGCAAGCTTAGAAGCTGGCTTGACTCGAGCAAAAAACACCGTAAACATCCTTTTTAAAAATACCATTATCCCGGCTATCGGCCTTTTAACTTATGCCTTTGTTGGGTTTAACCTCATGTACCCAGGAGCAGATTTTGCAGGATCTTTCATTGGGTTTGCGGGATTTGGATTACCCCTACCTGAGGGATGGGATACCAGTAATTACAATGAAGGATATACTTTCTTTACAGATTTTATCTTTCAGGCAATGTTTGCCGCTACTGCTGCCACCATCGTTTCCGGTGCAGTAGCAGAACGGGTAAAACTTGGACCATTTATCTTCTTTTCTATCCTTTATGTGGCGATATGCTACCCCATCGTTGGGATGTGGAAATGGGGTGGTGGATTCCTAAATACTCTTGAGACTCCTTTTTATGACTTTGCAGGCTCTACCATTGTACATTCCGTAGGTGGCTGGGGTGCTCTTATAGGAGCTTACTTACTTGGTCCTAGGATTGGAAAATATACTGAAAGTGGGATGAAGGCGATTCCTGGACATAACATTCCTATGGCTACAGTAGGAGTATTTTTACTTTGGTTCGGATGGTTTGGATTCAATGGCGGTTCCGTATTGAGTGCAGACCCTGGGTTAGTATCTAAGGTTTTCGTCACTACTTGTATTGCTGCATCAGCTGGTGCGTTTGGTGCTTTAATTGTTTCTTTCTTAAAATTCAAAACTTATGATATTACGATGGTGCTAAACGGCATCTTGGCAGGCCTTGTTGGAATTACAGCAGGAGCTGATCAAATGGGAGTTGGCGAATCTGCTATTATCGGTTTTATCGGTGGAGGATTGATTGTATTTGCCGTTGTTTTCTTTGACAAAATTAAAGTGGATGACCCTGTGGGAGCAATTTCTGTTCACCTTGTAGGTGGAATCTGGGGAACATTAGCTGTCGGAATATTTGGAGATCTTTCCGGAATGGGACAATTTGTTTCTCAGCTGATCGGAGTAGTTTCAGTAGGTGCCTTCTGTGTAGCATTCAGCTGGTTGATTTTCTTTACACTGAAGAAAACTATTGGAATTAGAGTTGATGAAAAAGAAGAAACTGAAGGTCTGGATATAAACGAACATTCGATGAGTGCCTATCCTGATTTTAATATTAAAGATTAAAAAAACTACCACCAACCAAAAAAGCCCCGAACCTTAATTGGAACGGGGCTTTCTAATTTTAAACGGGTTGGAAATAACGATTGAGGGTACTTTGGTGAATTTTACCAAACATTTCATAGCACCATTGTCTAAATTCCTCAAATTCTGATGGTAAAATAAGTTTTAAACCTTTCTTCAGTTCTCGTTCAAATAAATAGGCACTGAAGCTTACTTTTTGCAGAATGGTTTTCACATATTCTATCATAGTTTAAAGAGTTTAGGGTTAATTAACTGAAATTAATTTAAAGTACGAAAGTATTTATTCAGATGTTACGTTAATTAAGGGTTACTAAAAATAGAATATTCCCTAATTTCGCAACCATGATTAAAACGATCCTTCAAACAACTTTGGTATTCGCAGCATTACTATTTTTGGGGAATGCTTATGGCCAGGCTGTTCAAATAGAACTGGGTCCTGATGAAATTGGATTGAATGAAACATTCACGATTAAAGTAACATTATCTAACGACAAAATAAAGTCCTACGATCAGTTCCCTGAAATCCCAAGTTTTCAGAAACAAGGAATTTCTCAGTCATCTTCCATGAATTTAATAAATGGACAGATGAGCAGTTCAAATAGTATCATCCAATACTACAAACCAACTAGAAAAGGTGAATTCACTCTTCCTTCTTTCGATATACTGATTAATGGAAATGCATATTCATCAGCTGGAAAAACCATTACTGTAGGTGATCCAGCAAGCTCTTCCCCCTCCAGAGCACAAGATCCATTTGCTGATTTCTTCGGGAGATCTCCAGTAGAGGAACCAGAGTATGTTGAATTGGAAGATGATGCATTTTTCTCTTTATCTGTTGATAAAGAAGACGTTTATGTCGGTGAAGGATTTAATCTTAGTTTGGCCTTTTATATGTCGGAAGCAAATCAAGCTCCTTTCCAATTTTATGAGCCTGGGAGGCAACTAGATGAGATTCTCAAAAAGGTGAAACCGAGCAATGTTTGGGAAGAAAACTATAATATAACCAACATAGAACCAGAACAGGTTAGTATCAACGGAAAGCGATGGACAAGATATAAAGTATTCGAGGCCACATTTTATCCATTTTCAGAAGGCGAAATTGAAATCCCAAGGATTTCTTGGGAAATGATTAAATACCGGGTTGCCAAAAACCCGACCTTCTTTGGTGCAAACAGGCAAGAGGATTTTAAAACCTTTTACTCCAGCGCAAAAACAATTAAGGTCAATCCACTTCCTCCCCATCCATTGAAAAATGAAGTGAGTGTTGGAGAATATCAGCTACGTGAAAACATCAAAGACATTGAGGTAGAGACCGGCCAAGGATTTGATTATAGTCTTGGTATAAGTGGTGTTGGTAATATTAATGCTATACAGCCTCCAAGAAGACTATCTGTGGCAAACCTAAATACCTACGAGCCTAATGTAAGGCAGCAAATAAACCGAGGATATGGACGTGTATCTGGAATAAAAGAATTCAACTATTATATCACTTTTAATGAGGCTGGTGATATAGAATTGGCTAACTACTTTGAATGGATTTATTTCGATCCCACTAGGGAAGTTTATGACACACTTCGTCCACAAGCAAAAGTAAAAGTGGTTGGTGAGAGTAAAGTCAATCAAGCATTATCAAACCAAAGACTGGGAGGACTCTATGATCGAATTGATGTGGAAGATAACCGGTTTTTAAACGAGCAATATAAGTACTATTTTACCACGGCAATCAATCTGCTATTGTTGGCAGCAGTCATTTTGTTGGCGGTTTTGATCATAAGAAAGAAGTAATGGGTAATTCATTTGGAAAGCTATTCAAGATCACCACCTTTGGTGAGTCACATGGTATAGCTTTAGGAGTAACTTTAGAAGGATGTCCGGCTGGATTAGATATAAATGAGGATAAAATCCGTTTAGAAATGCAGCGCAGAAAGCCCGGACAGTCCAAAATCACTACGCAGCGAAAGGAAGAAGATGAAATTGAAATACTTTCTGGAGTTTTTGAGGGGAAAAGTACAGGTACACCTATAGGAATAGTAATCAGGAATGCTGACCAGAAAAGTAAAGATTACTCTCACATTTCGGATAAATTCCGCCCTTCTCATGCAGATTATACCTATTTCGAAAAATATGGCATCAGGGACTACAGAGGTGGTGGGAGAAGTAGTGCTAGAGAAACTGCAGCTAGAGTTGCAGCAGGAGCTATAGCAAAACAATTATTAGATCATTACGGAGTATCGGTTCAGGCTTTTGTCTCTCAGGTAGGAAACTTAAAATTAGAAAAGCCCTACCAAGATTTAAATTTGAGGCTAGCTGAAGAAAATATTGTGAGATGCCCGGATCAAGAATTGGCTAATCAAATGATTCAGTTGATTGATTCCGTGAGACTGGATCGGGATACCATTGGTGGAGTGATTACTTGTGTGATTAAGAATACACCAGTTGGTATAGGAGAACCGGTATTTGATCGACTGCATGCAGAACTAGGCAAAGCAATGTTAGGAATCAATGCTGTGAAAGGATTTGAATACGGAAGTGGCTTTGATGGGGTAACCATGAGAGGATCTCAGCACAACGACGCTTTTATAAAAGAAGGAGACAAAGTAAAAACCAAAACCAATTTTTCAGGAGGTATCCAGGGGGGCATTTCAAATGGCGAGGATATTTATTTTCGTGTAGCATTCAAGCCGGTCGCCACTATCATGCAAGATCAGGAATCATTGAATGAAGCGGGTGAAACTATCACGGTATCAGGAAAAGGCCGTCATGACCCTTGTGTAGTACCTAGAGCTGTACCGATTGTGGAAGCAATGGCAGCTTTGGTCATAGCGGATAACATATTATTGGCAAAAAGCAACAAACTTTAAGGCATAAAGAAACTCTAGATGTTAAAAAAAATACCTTTACACACAAAAATCATAATAGGCCTGGTTCTCGGGTTGGGTTTTGGATTACTCGTTATTAAAACCTCAATACCAAATTCCTTTACCTTGGACTACATCAAGCCTATTGGTACAATTTTCATTAATGCCCTAAAAATGATAGCTGTACCTTTAGTCTTAGCCTCATTGATTGTAGGGGTATCAAATCTAGGTGATATATCAAAACTGAGTAGAATCGGCGGAAAGACAATTGGAACCTATCTTGTTACAACAGTAATCGCTGTATCAATTGGATTGTTGCTGGTTAATATTTTTGCTCCAGGCAAAAGCCTACCAATTGAAACTCGGGAGAACTTAATGAGCATGTATGAAGGGGATGCAGGCTCTAGGGTAGGACAAGCAGCAGAATTACAGAAACAGAGTCCTTTACAGCCTTTAGTGGATATAGTTCCTCAAAATGTATTTCAAGCAACTACCGATAATGCAGCTATGCTTCAAGTTGTTTTCTTTGCCATCATTGTAGGGATTTCTTTACTTCAAATTCAAAAATCAAAAGCTGAACCTGTTATCGCATTCTTTGATGGAATGAATGATGTAATCATTCAGATTGTCAATTATATCATGCTTATCGCACCATATGGTGTTTTTGCCTTAATGGCGTCTTTAATAGTAGAAATTGCCGGTGAAAATCCTGATTCAGCGATTGAGCTCTTATTAGCTTTGTTGAAATATAGTCTGGTAGTTGTTGGAGGTCTTTTGACAATGATCCTGCTTGTTTATCCATTGATCTTAATGGCATTTACAAAAGTGAAATACCTGGATTTTTTTAAAGCCATTCGACCCGCGCAACTACTTGCTTTTTCTACAAGTTCGAGTTCAGCAACTTTGCCTGTTACCATGAAACAAGTGGAGGAAGAGTTAGGAGTCTCTGAAGAGGTTTCAAGTTTTGTTCTCCCCCTTGGAGCAACGGTCAATATGGACGGAACTAGCCTATACCAAGGTGTAGCTGCAGTTTTCATAGCTCAGGCTTTAGGAATGGACCTAAGCCTTGCTCAACAACTAATGATCGTACTTACTGCCACCTTGGCTTCTATAGGTTCAGCTGGTGTTCCGGGTGCAGGATTGATCATGCTGATTATCGTTTTAGAATCGATTGGAGTTCCTGCCGCTGGAATTGCACTTATTATTGCCCCTGATAGAATTTTGGATATGTTTAGAACTGTTGTTAATGTGACAGGGGATGCCACTGTCTGTACCATTGTTGCAAGTACGGAAGGTGAGCTCCCAGATGGATTAATAAGGAAATCCAATCCTTTAACCTCAAATGGTTAACTAATAACTAAAAAAATAGCACCGGGTCCGTACCCGATGCAATTTAAAATTATCCTCACAGACTTTTTTCGTCAGGTAGGAAACCAATTATTATTTTAGACTTCCGATCATATCTTCTGGTTTTACCCATTCATCAAACTGTTCGCTAGTGAGTAAGCCTAATGCAATCGCAGCTTCTCTTAAACTAGTTCCTTCTTTATGAGCTTTTTTGGCAATGGCTGCTGCGTTCTCATAGCCTATATGTGGATTAAGTGCCGTTACAAGCATAAGAGAATTCTCTAAATGTCTTTTTATTACTGCATCATTTGGCTTGATTCCCACTGCACAGTTATCATTGAATGAAACACATGCATCTCCGAGTAATCTAGCAGATTGTAAGAAGTTGGCTGCAATCAATGGCTTGAATACGTTTAATTCAAAATGGCCAGTTGCCCCACCAATAGAGATTGCCACATCATTTCCCATAATCTGGGCAGCCACCATTGTAATAGCCTCCACTTGTGTAGGATTTACTTTTCCAGGCATGATAGACGACCCAGGTTCATTCTCAGGAATCAAAATTTCACCAATTCCAGATCTTGGGCCAGAAGAAAGCATTCGAATATCGTTTGCTATTTTCATCAAACTTACAGCGACTTGTTTTAATGCACCATGAGTTTCCACCATGGCATCATGAGCAGCTAGTGCTTCAAATTTATTTGGTGCAGTTATGAAAGGCTGCTCCGCAATATCAGCAATCTTTTCAGCTACAAGCTCTGCGTATCCTTTTGGAGTATTTAAACCTGTACCAACGGCTGTACCTCCAAGTGCAAGCTCGGAAAGATGAGACAAGGTGTTTTTAATGGCTTTGATTCCATGATCCAATTGAGCTACATATCCACTAAATTCCTGTCCAAGGGTCAAAGGTGTAGCATCCATAAAATGGGTACGGCCTATTTTTACGACTTTTTTGAAAGATTCAGCCTTTTCATGAAGTGTATCTCTAAGTTTTTGGATTCCTGGCAACGTTGTTTCCATCACCATTTTATAAGCAGCAATATGCATTGCTGTAGGAAATGTATCATTCGATGATTGAGATTTATTTACATCATCATTTGGATGAATCTTCTTTTTCGAATCTTCTAATGAACCACCCATTAAAACATGAGCTCTGTAGGCAATTACCTCATTTGTGTTCATATTAGATTGAGTGCCCGATCCAGTCTGCCAAACTACCAAAGGAAATTGGTCATCTAATTTCCCTGCAAGAATCTCATCACAGACTTCACCGATAATAACTGCCTTATCCTTGTCTAAAACCCCAAGTTCGGCATTTGTAAAAGCTGCTGCTTTTTTGAGAATGGCAAATGCTTTAATAATCTCAATAGGCATTCTATTTTTTTCTCCACCAATTTTAAAGTTGTTGATGGAACGCTGAGTTTGGGCTCCCCAATATTTATCAGCAGGCACCTCTACAGGCCCCATGGTGTCATGTTCAATACGTTTGCTCATATTTTCGGATTATTGAAATTGATTTTGACCAAAATTAAGGCTTCTGGTCATTTTTCCCTAACAAGGCAAATTAATCCTTCAACTGAAAATTGATCAGTTTGTGAAATACTTTTCTGGAAGCTTTAACTTGTCTATTAAAAAAAAAGATAGCCATACCATAATTAATCAGAGCTAGCGCTAAACAAATCGCTCCAAAACCAAAGTTTTGAGCGATAGCAAAAAAGTAAGCAAATAATCCCACCAGAATAACAGACCAAAATGCTAGAAAAAATTTAGCTCCTGGAAATAGCTTGTATTTCAAAAATATAATACTCCCTCTTGGTGTTTCTTCCACGTGTCCAACAACCAAAGGAATAAATGTATTTCCTCTATCTATCACTCTTGAAATTTGAAACCCTTTTTGCCCAACCATTCCATTGAATAAGATTCTTTTATTGCCAACAGTTCTTTTATCCAAATAATTTACCTCAGCAGTCACTCGGATCAAGTGTCCCAGTACTTCTTGTTTTGAAAGAGCACTAACTAAGGTTTCACTATGGAAGGGAGAAATGTTCAATTTTTCTATTTTACTGCAATACAGGATATTTCTACATTTACATTTTTTGGAAGCTTACTTACTTCAACTGTTTCTCGGGCCGGAGGGTTTATTTTGAAATATTTTGAATACGCTTCATTTATTGTACCAAATTCATCCATACTTTTTATAAATATGGTGCACTTTACCACATTTGAAAACGAAAAATCAGCAGCACTTAATACAGCCTCTAAATTTTTCATCACTGCATGGGTCTCCTCTGTAATGTTCTCATTGATTAGTTCACCAGTCTCTGATTCTAAAGCAATCTGACCGGAAACATACAAGGTGTTCCCTGCTAAAACTGCCTGAGAATAAGGGCCAATTGGACCTGGAGCCTCTTTTGTAAATATGATTTTATTTGACATTTTATTTAACTAATATTTGGTAATTGGTATTCTGGAACTAGTTCCTAGTTTTATTTAACTAGAAAATTTACTTTTTGCTTATTTCTACTTTTCATTAAAAAAAGATTACTGCTTTTTAGCTTCATTCCAGTATATATCCATCTCCGCAAGAGACATATTTGCAAGGCTTTTACCAGATTCTCTCGCTGCATCTTCTAAATACTGAAACCGCTTGATAAACTTAAGGTTTGTCCTTTCCAGTGCTTCTTCAGGATTGATATCTATAAATCTAGCATAATTTATCAGTGAGAAAAGCAAATCACCAAATTCAGCAGTGGCTTTTTCTTTATTTATTTCTGTATCTAAGGAGGCATTAAATTCTTCTTTAAACTCTTGCATCTCCTCTTCTACTTTCTCCCAAACCTGTTGCTTCTCTTCCCAATCAAAACCAACACCTCTTGCTTTTTCCTGAATTCTCATTGACTTAATCAAGGCTGGTAGAGATTTTGGAACTCCCCCCAATACAGAAGTATTTCCTTTTTCCTTAAGCTTAATCTTTTCCCAATTTTGTTTTACTTCTTCCTCATCATCAACCTTTGTATCCCCATAAATATGTGGATGTCTTCTTACCAATTTCTCACATAAAGAATCAATCAAAGTACTGATATCAAAATGATTATTTTCAGAACCTATTTTCGCATAAAAAACAATATGAAGTAAGATATCTCCCAATTCTTTTTTTATTTCCTCGGGATTACCTTCCAAAATAGCATCTGAAAGCTCAAATGTTTCTTCAATAGTCAAATGCCTCAGACTTTCTGTCGTTTGCTTTTTATCCCAAGGACACTGAGCTCTAAGCTCATCCATGATGGTCAATAATCTATCAAAAGAAGCCAATTGCTGTGCTCTGGAACTTAAATTTGACATAGTGAAGGAAACTAAGCTGAAATTGTGGACGTTTTCGAAGTAAAGCTTTAAATTTGCGCAAATTTATTCGTTATGGCAACAGTATATCTTACCCTTGGTTTTGTGGCCCTATTCTTTATTTTGATGTCAGTTAGGCTGATTTTCTTGAAGAATGGGGAGTTTAAAGGCACTTGTGCTTCCCAAAACCCTTATTTGAACAAAGATGGTGAAACTTGCAGCTATTGTGGCAAAACCGTTGATTCAACGAGTAGCTGTGGCAATCCTGATAATGAAGTGGATAAAGTATTGGCCAAATTCAAATAAATACACACTCTAGTAAAATTCGAGAATCACATTTTTCACATAATTAATTACCATACGTGTCGTTAATAAAATCTATCTCTGGAATAAGAGGGACAATTGGAGGAAAAGCAGGCGAAGGACTTACTCCAGTCGATGTTGTAAAATTCACTTCTGCATACGGAGCCTGGGTACTTGAAAATACCGGAAACCCCAAAATAATTATTGGAAGAGATGCCAGACTTTCAGGAGAGATGATCTCCAAACTAGTTTCTGCCACACTTCAAGGAATGGGAATCCATGTAGTGGATTTAGGATTAAGCACCACTCCGACAGTCGAATTTGCTGTTCCGCTAGAAAAGGCGGGGGGAGGTATTATCCTAACTGCAAGCCATAACCCTATCCAATGGAATGCATTAAAACTTTTGAATTCAAAAGGCGAATTCATCTCTGATTCTGAGGGAAAAGATATACTTGAAAAAGCTGAGAAGGAAGACTTCACATTTGCTGAAGTAAAAAAGATTGGAGAATATACTCAAATTGATGATTACATAGATCGTCATATCCAGCATGTATTGGATTTGGAATTGGTTGATAAAGATGCTATTGCTGCACGAAATTTTAAAATCGTGGTAGATGCGGTAAATTCAACAGGAGGTATTGCTGTACCAAAGCTTCTCAAAGCATTAGGCGTCACTGAGGTTGAAGAAATGTATTGTACTCCTGATGGTCATTTTCCCCATAATCCTGAGCCACTTCCTGAAAACCTAAGAGATATTTCCCAAAAACTCGAAAAAGGAAGTTTTGACCTTGGCATTGTGGTTGATCCTGACGTGGATAGACTTGCATTTATCAACGAGGATGGTTCTGCCTTTGGAGAAGAGTATACCTTAGTAGCAGTAGCAGATTATGTATTATCTAAAACTAAAGGAAATACAGTCTCTAACTTAAGTTCTACCAGAGCGCTTAGAGATGTTACGGAAAAACATGGGGGTACTTACACAGCCGCTGCAGTAGGTGAGGTAAACGTGGTCCACCAAATGAAAGCAGTAGATGCTGTAATAGGCGGAGAAGGTAATGGAGGTATTATATATCCTACATCACATTATGGTAGAGATGCTTTGGTTGGAATTGGCTTATTCCTTACTCATTTAGCAAATTTTGGAAAAACTATTTCCAGATTAAGAGCGACATACCCGAACTATTATATTTCTAAAAACAAGATAGAACTCACAGCAGAAATAGATGTTGATATAATACTTGTTGAAATAAAAGAGAAATATAAAAAGCAGCCTATCAACGACATCGATGGGGTAAAAATAGAGTTTGAAAAAGAATGGGTACATTTGAGAAAGTCTAATACTGAACCTATTATCCGTATTTATTCAGAATCTGAATCTGAAGCTACTGCTGAACATCTCGCAAAAAAGATCATGCAGGATATTAAAGAAATTGTAAGTGAATCACTTCTATAAATACCCTCAATGAGATTATTAATCCGTTTTAAGTTAAGATGAAAGTATATTTAGATAATGCAGCTACAACTGCAATGGACGATAGAGTGATCGAGGCAATGTTGCCGTTCATGAAATCTCATTATGGGAACCCATCTTCTGTTCACAGCCAGGGTAGAGAAGTGCGGACAGCAATAGAAAGGGCCAGAAAAAAAGTAGCTGAATTATTAAACACAACCCCTTCTGAAATTTTTTTCACCTCTGGGGGGACGGAGGCAGACAACACTGCAATAGTTTGTGGGATTGAAAGCCATGGAATCAAACATGCGATCACCTCTCCATTGGAACATCATGCAGTGTTACATACCTTGGAAGTTTGTGAGAAGAAAGGACATATCAAGCTCAGTATTCTTGATGTCAATGATAAAGGGGAAATAGATTTTGATCATTTGGAAGATCTTCTCAAAGAAAATCCTAATTCCTTGGTCTCTTTAATGCACGCTAATAACGAGATTGGCAATCTAAACGACCTTAGTAAAATCGGAAACCTTTGCCAAGAATATTCAGCATTCTTTCATTCCGATACTGTTCAAACCACGGGACATTATGTGCATGACCTTAAATCTTTACCCGTTGATTCAATCGTGGCTGGAGGTCATAAGTTTCATGGACCAAAAGGTTCTGGCTTTTTATACGTAAGGAAGGACAAGAAAATACATCCTTTCATCCATGGCGGTGCACAAGAAAGAAATATGCGCGGTGGAACTGAAAATGTAATCGGAATCATCGGTATAACAAAAGCACTTGAACTTGCCTATTCAGAAATGGAAAGTCATCAAAGCCATGTGATTTCATTAAAGAAGCATTTTATTAAAAGCTTGTCTGAAGCAATTCCAGACGTTGCATTTAATGGACTCTCAAATGATTTGGAAAAAAGCTTATATACTGTATTAAATGTAAGTCTCCCCCCCTCCGAAGCAAACAGAGGAATGCTTCTGTTTAATCTAGATTTAGCGGGAATTTCAGCTTCTGGGGGCTCTGCTTGTAGCTCTGGAGCTACCGTAGGTTCTCATGTTCTTAGAGCATTAAATCATAACCCAGAAAGAGATGCCGTTAGATTCTCCTTTAGTCGATATAATACTATTGAAGAAATTGATTATACGATCTCGAAATTAAAAGAACTTTATGCAGTAGAGGCATAATAGAAAATGAAAACACCCCCAAAAAAAGAATCTTACATTTTTTAGGGGTGTTTTTTATTGCTGAGCCTGAACGGGTTTGTATCCTATAGAATAAGGGGTCCAGATTTCATAGATCGGGTTTCCTGTAGAGCTTTTTCCAGAATGATGCCATTCTCCATCAATTACTTCAAAATCAAAGCTTAAACTAGCTCCAACGCGGCTATCATCTCTTGAGAAGAAAGTAATATTTTCCACATATTTTCCATTTTCAGCGGTATAGGTTCCCCCACCCGATCCTGAAAACTCTTTTGTTTCAGAATTAAATGCGACCCACTGAAATCTTCCTCCACCAAGGATTTTGATAGTTCTACGAGCTCCTGGGGTAGATCTTGAAATCTTACCATCTCTTTTCCTGCCAGTAATCACCCAGTTTCCAGCCAATGCATCATTTCTTTCTGGAAGTTTTTCCCATATTTCTACTAGCATCCTCCCATTTATTTCAGAGGAAATTACCATTTTCCCATTTGCTAAGTCTAATTTGTATTTATTAGTGGTGCCAACCTGAGAAGGGTCTAGCGTGAAAAAATCTAAAGTTTCGAAGTAAAATCCATCCTTAAATTCAATTGGTCCTCCTCCTGCACCGATAAAATGGTTATCAGCTAACTTTTTAGCTCCAAAAGCAAAATAATTGTCTTCATAAATCTTAACATACTCCTCTTCCGTAATTTCATTTCCATTTTGATGTGTTAATTTCCAAGCACCATCTAAGTCTTGGGCTTGTGTCCAAGCAAAAATTAGAAGTAGCGGGAGCAATACAAGTCTTTTCATTTTTTTGTGTTTAAACTTCCTTATTCTGAAAATTCCGTAAGAATTACCAGAAAACCAATCATTTTTCAGCTAATTCAAAATTAATATGAATTAAAATATTTAAGAATTATGAAAAAATACACTCTTGGTAATTCTAAAGAAGGAATCCTATTGATGTTTCCAGAAAAAAGCATCAAAACAGTATTGGTCGGAGAAAAAAAGATAGCAGTTGTCAGAATCGGATTAGACTTTTATTCATTTCAATCTCAATGTCCCCATCGAGGTGCCTCTTTGATAAACGGGAACATAAATTCATCTCGGGAAATAATTTGCCCCCTTCATGAATATAGATTTGATTTGGAATTTGGATATGTAAGGGCTGGCTCTTGTCCAAATCTCGAAATTTACCCTGCAACTTTAACAGAGATGGGATTAGAAATCACTCTTCCTTAATGTAGTTTTGAGCCATTTGGAACATTTTTATCGACTCCTGCTAAAATTATACCTCCCTCTTTTGCTAAAAACCCAGTAATCAAAACCTCTGAAATGAAATTAGCTATTTGTCTTGGCTTCAAATTGCAAACACAAATCACTTGTCTACCGATTAAATTTTCAATAGTGTAATGTACAGTAATTTGGGCCGAAGATTTTTTCACCCCGATTTCTTGTCCAAGATCTATCCAAATTTTATATGCAGGTTTATGAGCTTCTTCAAAAAACTCTGAACGTATTATGGTTCCAACTCTAAGCTCAATTTTATCAAATTCTTTGTAGTCAATCGTTTGCATAGACAATTTTTTTTATAATTTTATGAACCTTTTGCAAATTCTATAGTTAACTTAGTAGGTATACAATTTTAAAAATCTTCATGAAACCTTCATTTCCTTTTAAGAAAATCGGCATTTCAGCATTATCCTTGATGGTATTTTGCTTATTAGCAGGTGAATCTTTCGCACAGGGTGAGCAAGAAAAAGTAGATTTAGAAAATGTAAAACAAACAGAAAAGCCAATAATCGAGGATCAAATCCAAAATTCTGAGTTAAACAATCCAAAAATTTCTCCTTCTAAAATATTGTCCAATCCTTCAAATAAGGTTTTGGTAAAGAGGGATCTGCCGGCTGGTGGTGTTGACAAAGAAATTAAGAAAGAAGAATCTTCTCCATCTACATTATCATTTAATATTTTTCTTTACATAGTAGATAAATTCAAGGCAGATTAATTAATCATAGATATTCACAAAAAATGAGGTTTGAGCCTCATTTTTTTTTGCTTGTTTAATATTAGCCTTTTGAAATAAATTTTTCTAGGTCGCTTAGTTTTAACATTCCTTCATAATAAGCTCTTCCAAATACTGCAGCTCCAAGACCAATTTCTTTTAATTTTTTAAAATCATCAATATTTCTGACACCCCCACTTGCTGCAATATTTAGGTTAGGAAATTTCTTAACTAAGTTAGCATAAAGATCAAAATTTGGACCTTGCATTACTCCGTCTCTTGTTACATCGGAACACTTAAGAAATTTTAATCCTCTTTCATAAAAAAACTCAATGTGATCATAAAGATCTATTTCTGTTTTCTTTAACCAACCTTTAATTTTTATTTTCTGATCTTCAGGGTTCGTATCTGCTGCAAGATTGATTTTCTCCCTACCATAGGATAGAATAAACTGACTGAACCTTTCAGGGTAATTAGCAGCTGCCGTAGCAATCGTTACAGTCTTTGCTCCAAATTCAAAACATTTAATTACATCTCCATCTGTAGTAATTCCTCCTGTAAAGTCAATTTTCAGATTTGTATAACCTGCTATGGCTTCAAGAATATGATAATTTTTAGGCTCACCCCTTCTGGCACCATCTAAATCAACCAAATGAAGTCTCTCGATTCCGATAGATTCAAATTCTTGAGCAATCTCCAAAGGGTTATTGGAAATCGCCTCTTCTGTAGCGAAATCGCCTCTTTTAAGACGGACACATTTGCCATTTATCAACCAAATCGACGGAATTATTTCAAACATGTGATAAAATTATAGGTTTTTAGAGCTGCTAGTTATTAAAATTTATCATAAAGATAATACAGAAGAGGTAATCATATCCTGCTATAAATAAAAACTAGTAAAAATTCACCCTCTATTCATCAAAATATAAATCCTAACCTTGTTTTACGGGATTTTCAACTTAGCAATTTTACCATTTGATCCAGATGCCCATATTGCTTCTTCAGTATGTCCAAGTTTCACTGCATGAAATCCTTCCGAAGAAAAATTCTCCCATGTTAAACCTCCATCATTTGAAAAATCTGAACCAGTTGGCCCTACAGCTACCAGCCAATGAAATCTTGGAAAATAAACCACTCCCGACCTGTAACCCTTTGGCGCTGATTTCGGAATACCCCATTCTTCTTTTTCAGAACTAAAAGATGCTGCATTAGAAGTGGTGTCCTCCATTTCGATATAATCGCCACCTACCAAAAAAACCTCTCCTTTTCCAATGACAGCTACTGAAAATATTCCTTTTGAAGATTCACCATGCATGATAGGGGACTTCCATTTCTTCCAAGTTTCTCCCAGATCAGGTGAAAAATGTAAATTAGCTTCCATACCTCCACTTCCTAACCAAAGATTATTGTTATTAACAACAAGTGATGTTGCACTCGCAGCAAATCCTGCCTCACCTTCTGATGCTATAGGTGCATTGCTAATCGGATACCAAGAATCACCTTGGTTTGAAGTCTGTAAAATCATCCACTTACCATCTATAGGATCACCAACTACAAATCCTTGATCTGGATTTGAAAAAGAAATCCCATCCAAAAATGCATCATTTTCTTCTTGGTGTTTCAATTCCCACGTTTCTCCACCATCTATGGTCTTGTAAATAACTGCTGGTTGGCCCGCAGACACAGCTAAAGCCTTAACTGCATCAAAGGCATGGATCGATCGAAAATCTACTGTATCAAGTCCTGCTATGACTCCATGATCCCATGTTAAGCCCCCATCGGTAGTTTTCAACCAAGTCCCTCCACTACCAGTAGCCCAAGCTATTTCATCTGTAACCGGAGAAAGCCCCCTTAAGGAGGCTTTCACTGGCACTTCAAATATTTCCCATCCCAACGGACTATCTGGGATTTTTTTTTCTTTTGTCTGACAGGAAAATAAAATCCCTATAGACAAGATGACTGAGATTCTTCGCATAAGCGGTTTTAAGATATATCTACTTTTCTATAAGCTTCAATTAAAGCTTTTTCTCCTTCAGCTCCAGGGTTGGCATTTCCATGCTCCATACCGCATATCCCTTTAAATCCTTTTTCATTAATGAATTTAAAAACATTGCCATAATTAATCTCACCTGTACCTGGCTCTTTTCTTCCTGGATTATCTCCAATTTGGATATATGCAATCTCATCCCATGTCTTTTGCATGGTAGCTATTAAGTTTCCCTCGTTTCGCTGCATATGGTATATGTCGTAGAGGATTTTGCATGCTGGGCTATCCACAGCTTTGCAAATCATATAGGATTGATCAGCATGCCTTAAAAAGAGATCAGGATTATCACTAAGTGGCTCCATGACCATTACTAAACCATGTGGTTCAAAAATCTCAGCAGCACGTTTATAAGCCTCAATAACATTTCCAGTCTGAACTCCCATCGGTAGGTTTCTCTCAAAATAACCTGGTACTACAGTCATCCAAGTAGCATTGACCCGTTTGGCCACTTCCACAGATTGCCTGCATGTTTCTAGAAACTTATCCATAAACTCTTGTTTCCCAGAGGTAAGAGAAACTTTCCAGTTATCGCCACCATCGATTACAAATACACCCATCCTCATGCCCAAAGACTCCATTGTCTTGGAAATTAAAGTTTGGTCCTCGACAGATCTCCTCAACATTCCATTATCCTCTAAAGATCGGAAGCCTTGATCGGCCA
Source organism: Algoriphagus sp. SE2 (assembly GCF_039563885.1). Lineage (NCBI taxonomy): Bacteria > Pseudomonadati > Bacteroidota > Cytophagia > Cytophagales > Cyclobacteriaceae > Algoriphagus > Algoriphagus sp. SE2. The sequence goes on from NZ_JBCLWJ010000009.1 coordinate 56,230, forward strand.
TGAATTTCAATTCATCTTCAATACCACCTGGAGCTGAGTTTTTAAACATTCCAAAATGAGGAGCAAAATCCATTTTGAAAGTAGGTTCAGCCATTGTTTTGCTCTCCGCAAAAGTGGGTAAAACAGAACCTGCCGCCAAAGTAAAGGCCGAACCTCCTAAACCAAGATTTCTTATAAATTTTCTTCTCTGCATGACTTATACGGTAATAGTTTTTCCAGGAATTGCATGAGGATAGAAACCATCAGCATTAGGAACTAATTTAGGTGTGGCATCCCAAGCCAAAGTTTCAGGGAATAAGCTAATTTCAGAATTAATTGCTTCATCCATAGTAATTACTTTTCCTGAATACGTTGCAGCTCTTCCCAAAAGTGATGTCATCGTGCTTCTCGCACCGTTTTCAGCATCCGCAAACTTATACTCTCCATTTACTATTGCTGCCCATAATTCATTATGCTCTTGCTGATATGGATTAACATTATTCTCTCTATCGTGCTCATATAATTTTTTACCAGAATAATCTGTTAAAACCCCATGGTTTCCTGCACTAAGATAGGCGGTTCCTTTTGTTCCTTGGAACGTTTCATCAACACGGTTGGCTGCACCTGGGAAGTGACGACATTCACTGTGAATCACCGTTCCATCTTCATAGGTAAACTGAACTGTATGATGATCAAAAATTTCACCAAATTCCTTTCCGGTCCTAACCATTCTTCCACCAGTTCCCTCAGCTTTTACAGGATATCCTTTTTTCACCCAATTAGCTACGTCAATATTATGGACGTGCTGCTCAGTGATATGATCTCCACATAGCCAATTGAAATAATACCAGTTCCTCATCTGGTACTCCATTTCAGTCTGCTCAGGTTTACGTGGTCTTACCCAAACACCTCCATCATTCCAATAAACCTGACCACCTATAATGTCCCCAATTTCTCCATTGTGAATTTTTGCGATGGTTTTTCTATAATTATCCTGATAGTGACGTTGTAAACCAACTACCACATTTAGCTTCTTTGCTTTTGCCTTCTCCGCAGCTTTCAAAACTTTTCGGATTCCTACTGCATCAGTTGCAACAGGTTTTTCCATGAAAATCTGCTTTCCTTGTTTTACTGCTTCAGTGAAATGATCAGGTCTAAAACCCGGAGGTGTTGCCAAAATAACAACGTCAGCTTCAGCTATTGCTTGTTTATATGCATCAAAACCAACAAATTTTCTGTCTTCTGGAACATCTACTTTTTCTGACCCATATTTATCTAAGATAGGCTTTAGGCTACCGTCCAGTCTATCTCTAAAGGCATCTGCCATAGCTACCAATTTAATAGGATGTCCAGTTTCCATTGCTTGGAAAACAGCTCCGGTACCTCTTCCTCCACAACCGATTAAAGCAAGTTTTAAATGCGTTTCAGGAGCAGCATATGCACCAGGTATAACAAAAGAATTGGCAGCAAGTACCCCTCCAGTAGCAAGTGCCGAAGTTTTGATAAAATCTCTCCTCGTGTTTTTCATAGTATTGTCATTTTAGGTTAATAGTCCGCAATGGGTGCTGCGGTGTAATAAGCATTAATTTCTTCTGGGCTTGGAGGATTAAGTGGCCGAACCAGCCTTAATCCAATAAAAGGTGCCTCTGGAAACCACCATTGGCTTTTAGGAATTTGAGGGTCTAGTTGTTTCCATTTTGGATCATTAAAAAACCTTTTCGCTGAACTTATCTCCTGCGCCGGAGTTTTAAAACTTCCTCCTCTTACAGTTCTTGGATATAAAGATGTTGCAGGATTTAATGGATTATCAACTGGCGATTTTTGATAAAATTCTGCATCATATTGATCTGCTGTCCATTCTAAAACATTCCCATATATATCATATAGACCCCATGGATTCGGTTTCTTTTTCCCTACCATTTGAGTCATCCCTTCACTATTTTCTGCTGTCCATGCATACTCATTTATGCCCGAAAAATCATCTCCAAAAAAATATTTGGTATCAGTCCCTGCTCGTGCAGCATATTCCCATTCAGCTTCTGTAGGAAGTCTATAAAAGACCCCGGTTTTTAAATAAAGCCAATGGCAAAATTGAATAGCTCCATATTGGGTCATTCCTATTGCAGGCTTATGCTCTTTACCCATTCCAAAAGTCATATCTAAATAAGGCAAACTCGGCCGCGTCAAACCATCCACAATTTCGCCAATTGGTTCCTCAGAAATTGCCAGTTCATAATTCTTATCTAGAAACAATTCGAAAGCATCCCAAGTAACTTCATGGGTTCCCATCCAAAATGGGTCAATTTTCACTTCATGAACCGGTTTTTCATCAGAATTTGGACTTGAAGATGACCCCATTTTAAAAGTCCCTCCTTCAATGGGAGTCATATCAAAAGTAACCGGAGTCCCAGGGATTTTTTGACTATACTCCTCAAACAATGGCTTTTCAATTGCATAAAAAGCCAAAATACCGATAAGAATCACCGGAGCAACTACTCTTTTCATTGTAATAGAACTGGAATAAATTTAGAAAGTAAATTAATCAGTATTTATTTAAAAACACTTAATCTTTTGACGAAAGGAAAGAATAGGATAAAACACCACTTCCTTTTACCAAAAAAAGCAATTTATTATCGATAACCTTGTGGTTTCTAATATCTCCTTTCAGTGATATGCCTGAAGCATTTTTGCTTTGATAGGTAAAATCACCTTTCCCATTTCCTAGAAAAACCATCACGTGATTTGCATCATATTTTCCATATCTGAGTTTAGTCTGATTCATATTACCTGCCAAAATCAGATCTTTGTTGCCATCACCATCTAAATCCCTAAAAACGCTGGTAAAGACCGGAGAAAATTGTGCCTGTAATGGTAAATTTTTCGCTTCATATTTACCACTAGGACTTCTTACAAATAGCGTTGTCTCAAGCTGATTTATGTAAATTTTTTCAGATCCTTCACGCTCCTCTTTTGTAAAAATATCATCTGTTTTAACAGATGCGAAAGATTTAAAATCCAGATATCTTTTCTTCAAAAAGTTAATCTGTCCTAATAATTCATCTCTACTTACAGTAGGATACCTTTCTAAACCTATATAAGAACTTAATATGGCATCAATTGATCCATTCCCATCAAAGTCCTTATAAAGTAATTCCGCTGGCTTTTCGTCAGAAACTTTCAATTGGGAATTTAAACCCAAATTTCCAGCTAAAATATCTAGGCTTCCATCCCCATTAAAATCTTCAATGGATAAATTATTCCAAAATCCTACTTCCAATTGATCAAAGTAATCAGAAGTTATATCTGTGATTTTCCCTTCTTTATTCCCAAATACCTGAATAGGCATAGCCTCTCCAGCTACAACAATTTCTTCATTACCATCTCCATCCAAATCAGCGACTTTGGCATCAGTTACCATTCCTAAATTTTTGAGTTCTGGCGCCAAAGCTTGAGTCTGGTCAGAAAACTGTCCATCCCCATCGTTAAGGAAGACTCTCGAACCGGGAGAAAGAGGATATTGACCTGGGATAATTCGCCCTCCTATAAATAAATCAAGCGCATCATCTCCATTTATATCAATTACCACTACAACTCCGGTAGAAATATTTTCAGTAGGCAATGCATCTATTTCTAAAGTAAACTTACCTTTTCCATCATTGAGGTATAATCTATCTCTTAGTTTCGGATCATTTTCTTGGAAATCATAAACCCCACCACTACTGACATAAAGATCTAAAAAACCATCTCCATTTGCATCAAATGCTATGGCATCAGAATCTTCCGAATTCCTTGCTTCTTGAAAAGCTGTTGAGTCGACTTTAGAAAAATTTCCTGATGAATTTTGGAAATATAGCCTACCACTTATACCTACACCTCCTCCTACAAATAAATCTATCTTACCATCTCCATTAAAATCCTGAGCTACCATTGCTTTGCCATTACCTGAAATAGCATTAGTTAAAAGTGGTTGTCTTTTAAAATCGTTAATGGTTCTTCCTCCAGGAATTGAAAGCTTAAATGAAGCTACAAGCAATTGGAAAGAGGAGGAATCATCCGAAGTAGAGTTCTTACTTGCTTCAGACTGGTTTAATTCCAAAAGTTGATTCGCCTGAATTTCCTTTTCCCTGGTCATGGTGCCATCTGGCCAAAAAACTATCAGGGAATCAATTTTCTTTTCACTACCTAGACCAAAATGTAAAATAGGAGTGACAGAAGACTGAAATCCTCTATGAATATTTTGCTCTAAAAATTGAATTTGGCCTTGATTATAAAGCTTTACAGAAGCACCAAGTGCAAGGGTATTTTTATCATCTCCAACTAATCTGATTTTGAGATAATTGGTTTGATCCTTTTCTACACTTTGGTTTTGATATAAAAAGGCTTTTAAATTTATGTTATTGATTATTAAATCCAAATCACCATCATTGTCAAGGTCTGAATAAGCCACGCCATTACTATTAGCTGGTTGGCTTAAACCCCAATCTTTTGTTACATTCTCAAAAGTCAGGTTATTATTATTTTTATAGATGTAATTAGTAAGATTGGAGGAAGGCATATTCTTTACCATGTTCAAAAGATCTTCTCTTTTCAATTTCCCTCCTGATGTCTGAACATAATTATCCATGTATTTGAGAAAATCCATGTTGTTATAATCTCTCAAATAACCATTACTGACGAATAAATCCTTCCAGCCATCATTATCAAAATCTGCAAATAGCGAAGCCCAACTCCAATCGGTATTTGAAATACCAGCAACTTGGCCAATCTCATAAAATGTTCCATCACCATTATTAATATGAAGCATATTTCTCATGTATTGATGATGAAATCCCTTTCTGACATTCAAGTCAAATATTTCATAATTATCGGGAGCTAATAGCAATTTTTGCCTTGTATTATCTTCTGGCATCATATCCAAAGTCATGATGTCCACAAGCCCGTCATTATTAATATCAGCAATATCATTACCCATGGAAAAATTAGAAACATGGTCAATCATTTCTAGAATTTGATCTTTAAAAGTACCGTCCTTTTGATTTATATATAGGTAATCTGGAATGGTATAATCGTTTCCAATATAAATATCAGGCCAACCATCTCTATTGATATCAGATATAGCAAGCCCCAAACCATAGGATAAACTTGAACTCGAAATTCCAGCCTCAAGAGTTATTTCAATAAATTTACTATCTCTGTTTTCAAAGAGTTGAGGTCCTGCTTCATGCTTTTCCTTGAGGGCTGATTTAGTCACTGCCTCATCTAATATTTGTGTTGATTTTGTATTATGATTTAAAAGAAAAAGATCAAGATCTCCATCTTTATCAAAGTCAAAAAAGCTTGCAGAGGTACTTGGTGCCCCAGAAGCAATTCCATATTCTTCTGCCATTTCTTTGAAAGTGGGGACACCTTGATCATTGTTTCCCTGATTGACAAAGAGTTCATTCTTTCTTTTTTCAGGAATTAAATTTCCAGAGTAACATAGATAAATATCCAGAAGATTATCACCATTTATATCCACCATGGTAACCCCTGTTTTCCAAGGTCCTGGTCTGCCTTGTGCACCAGATTGCTCTGTAATGTCCTGAAATTTTAACTCTCCTTTATTAAGGAAAAGCTTATTTCCAGACACATTGGCCGAAAAGTAAATATCCTCAAGTCCATCTCCATTCAAATCCCCTACGGCTACACCTCCACCATTATAGAGGTATTCATACATTAGTACGTTTAAATTAAGGGATTCATTTAAGGTATTCTGAAAATTAACTCCTGAGTAATTCGAATCTATAAGCTTAAAGAGTGGAGGAGTTGTGGGTTTGTCTGGTTTTTCGACTTCTGTTTTGTTAGAACAAGAAAAAAAAATTGAGAATGTTATTAAGGTAATGCAGGGTAATAATTTTTTCATAATAGAATTAAAGATCCGAGCCACCTTAATTTGGATGGCTCGGAAATTTAAGAAACTTATTCGAATCCAGGGTTCTGGATCAAATTTGTGTTTCGGTTTAATTCATCCCTTAAAATCGGGATATAATACATTTTATCTAACCAAGTTCTATTTTCTTTACCTGGATCGATTGGAACAACTTTGTATACATAATTATACAATTCTGGATCATATCTGTAAACTGATACAGATGCTCCAGGTTTCAATGTTCCTGTGATACTGATCGTATTGGCTTTTCTTCCCAAAGTCTCTTCAGCAATCATCCAACGACGCGCATCATGATATCTTTGTTCTTCATAAGCCATTTCGATTCTTCTTTCATTTCTGTATGCCTCAACAAGATCCTGACCAGTTGCAGTAATAGCCGGTTGACCAACTCGGAAACGAATTTGGTTTAACCAGTCTCTCGCTACATCTTCTTGACCAAGTTCGATAGAAGCTTCCACATAATTTAGAACAGCTTCTGTATATCTTAAGATTGGCCACGGAACTTCCTGCCAAGTATTCTGATCTACGATAGCTGGATCTGGATCAATGAATTTTCTCGCATAGTATCCTGTGTAGCTACCATTCCAATCCTCAATAGGGCTATTTCTAGTGTCCAAACCGAAGTGGGTTACTTTAGCTCCAGAAGCGTCAACTACCTCATAAGTACCAGTTTGGATTTGACCTAGTGGATCTCTTGGCTGATTTGCAGAAGATCTTGGTTTCCACTGAGCTCCATCATAAAGAATAGAAGCATAGAATCGAGCATCACGGTTTTCGTATGGATTTGCTGCATGCTCTGGGTTATTCCAGTCAAACTTAGATCCATCCATCATTTCGTAATCGTCAACCAATAACTGAACAGGACTATTTCCAGCCCAGTTGTTATAACCATTTGGACCATTAAATAAACCTTGGCGACCACCATTTTCTTGCTTCATATTGATGAAGTATCTAGCCATGATCAATTCATTCTCACCACCATTTCTGGAGAGGGAGTTATTGATATAGTTTTGAATACCTTCTTCATGAGAAACTGGTTCAGACAATCCATATAAATTACCTGAAGCTTTGTCAAGAACCGCCTTAGCAGCAGCCTGAGCTTGTTGCCATCTTTGTGTTCTATCTCCGCTTGGATAAGCTAGCAAATCTAAATCTGAAAATCCTGCAAGAAGTGAAGACTTAGCACTAGCAGTAGGTCCATCATGCAGATCACTAGCCGCGTAAAGTAATACTCTAGACTTCAATGCAAGTGCTGCTAATTCTGAAGCTCTACCAGCTGCCATAGATTTTCCAGCCAATAAGGAAGCAGAATCGTCTAAGTCAGAAACAATAAAATCTATTGTTTCAGCCCAAGTATTTCTTGGTGCTTCGTAGGTTTCTTCTCCAAGACCATAAGGTCTGTCAACTATTGGTACTCCACCATAGTATCTAGCCAATTGTTGGTAATAATAAGCTCTCATGAACTTAGCTTCGCCCAATAATCTGTCTACTATTCCTCCATCATTAGGAAATTGAGGCTCAGAAAGTTCTTCGATCGCAATATTAGCTCTTCTGATATAGCTATACATATTACCCCAAAAGATAGTGTTGTTTACCCATCCATCATCTGCAGAGTTAGTTCTTGCTTCAGTGATCGTTGTAATCCCACGACCTGGGTGCGTAAAGATGGCCTCGTCAGTAAGAGAAGCTAGCATCTGCTCATCAAAACCACCGTTTCCAAAACCTTGATAAATTCCAGTCACAAAAGCTTCTGCCAATGCTGGATCACTCCAAACAGCTGCCTGTGAAACTTCACCAAGAGGATCCGTATTTAAGAAATCACTATTACAGCTCAGCATGGTAAAACATGCTGTCAATACTATTATTAAATGTTTTAAGTTATTTTTCATGTTGTCAAGTTTTAGAATGAAACAGAAATACCAGTGTTGATAACTCTAGCTTGTGGATAATATTGACCAGTTGCATTGCTAGATTCTGGATCATAGACTTTTAACTTATCCCATGTCAATAAGTTTAAACCGTTCACATAAATTCTTGCATTTCTTACACCGATTTTTTCAGTAAGAGATACAGGTATATTATATCCAATTTCCAAGTTTTTCAATCTGATATAATCAGTTTTTCTAAACCAATAGGTATTCCCATTAGAATAGTACTGATCAGATCTGTTTGCAATTCTTGGGTCAGTGCTACTTGGATTATCGATTGTCCATCTGTTTTCATAAATATCTAACAAATAGTTACCAATATTTCCTGATTCACCAGCACTTACATACTGTCTAGCTCCCAATGCTCCTTGGAACAAGATTGCCAAATCGAAACCTTTCCAGTTTGCAGAGAAATTCAAACCTCCCTGGAAGGTTGGGATATTATTCTGATCCATCCTTACTCTATCATCAGGAGTAATTTTTCCATCTCCATTGTAATCTTCATACTTCATATCACCTGGACGCAAAGCATTAGTAATTGCTGTGTAATCTAAAGTTTCAGAATCTATATCCTGCTGATCTCTAAATACACCAGCATATTGATATACTAAGAAGGTATTCATTGGGCTTCCAGTAGATTGCTGCCATTCTGGTGCTCCTGGAGACTCATCCCAGAAAAGAATTTTGTTTTTAGCATAACCACCATTCAAACTAACAGAATATTGGAATTCTCCTTTTCCACCTCTTAATCCAAGATTCAAGTCAAATCCTTTATTTTCAACCTCTCCGATATTTTCTGCTGGTAAAGAAAGACCAGTACTTTGTGGAACTGAGGCATTTCTTTGCCAAAGGATATTTGTTCTTTTGTTGTAGAATAAATCGAATTCGAAGAACACCTTACCTTGTAAAAACTGACCCTCAAAACCCAAGTTAGAGTTGTTTGCTACCTCCCAGGTAACTGCCTCGTTTGGAACTCTAGTTTCAAAAAGTGTTTTAGTTTCTGCACCACCTATGATATAGGAACTAAACCCATAAGTTGACAAGAATTGATATTCAGCAATTTGATCATTACCTAGCTGTCCCCAAGAACCTCTAATTTTGAAGAAGTCAAAAGTACCACCAAGAGAATTTTTCCAGAAGTTTTCTTCAGAAACTACCCATCCTAACATGATACCAGGGAAGAAACCAAATCTAGTGTCTTCTGGGAAGATGTAGGAACCATCATTTCTCCAAAGGAATTCTGCAAGATATTTCTCCTTATAGTTATAAGCGACTCTACCAAAGTAGTTCAGACGAGCTCTATTAAAGGCGCCACCACCATTATCTTTTTGTAAATCACCACCAGCAAACATCTGATCGATAGCTGTGGAAATAAAGAATCTTCTATATGCATTGAAGTTATTTCCTTCAACAGTCTCTCTGTTCACACCAGCAACAACATTTAAGGTATGATCTTCTCCGAACTTTTTATCATAAGAGAAAACCCCTCCTAATAAGATATTCAATTGGTTGCTATTAGACTCCCTAAGTCTTGGCTCAGCAGGTCCTCTTTTACTAGGAACTAACACGGGAGTTACACCATCATCTTCAAAACCATTACCTAATTGGTATAGCGTCCATGGAATCTCCCATCTTTTGGTAGTTTGGATATACTTATCTATAGCCGCTGTACCTGTAAATTTCAATCCTTCTACTCCTGGTATCTTAATTTCTAAATTACCCGTAGTTTGAATATAGTCTCTCTTATCACGGTCATATCCAGTTTGGTTTGTAGTAATTACCACAGGGTTCTCTCCGTTTTCGATATCTGGTCCTGGTTTACCATTTGGCCAGTAAGCTGGCTGATTTGGCTTACCTCTCATCTGCATACGGAAGATAGCGCCAGCACCTCTAGTTGGGAAAAATCTATATTCCTCTCTAGCCAAAATACCAAGACCAACTTTCACATACTTATTAACATTAGCATCCAAGTTAATTCTGAAATCGTACTGCTTGTATCCAGTAGCAGCATTTTTATAATACGCATCTTGGTTTTGATATCCCAATGAAGTCAAATATTTCACATTGTCGCTACCACCAACCAATTGCAGGTTATATCTACTTTGAGGAGACCAGTTTTTCAAGGTCGCATCATACCAATCAGTATTTGGATAAAACCATGGATCAGAACCATTTCTATATAATTCTAATTCATCCGGAGAATAGGGAGCAGAACGAACTTGGCCGTTTGGTCTTGTATATTCACCAGTTTGCTTATAGGCTTCATTTGCTGCAGCCCATTCTGATGTAGGCAACGCATAAATATCCAAGTCATTTAGCATTTCAGCGTACTGAGCGGCATTTGCCAAATCAGGAACAACAGTAGGCTGTGCCCAACCTTGGTTGGCTTGGAATGTTAATTCAGGTGCACCAGTCGAACCTCTTTTGGTAGTCACAAGGATTACACCATTAGCAGCTCTTGAACCATAAATAGCAGCAGAAGCATCCTTCAATACAGAAATACTTTCAATATCGTTTGGATTCAATCTTTGCAATCCACCAGCTCTAGCAGGTATACCATCGATTACAACCAAGGCCTCATTGTTACCCAGCGTATTACTACCTCTAATACGAATTCCAGATCCATCATAGCCTGGCTCTCCACTTCTGTTCACTGCAACCACACCGGCCATACGACCAGCAAGTGAGTTGGATAAGTTCATTGCAGGAGACTTAACAAGATCCTGACCTTTTACAGTCGCAACAGAACCAGTAATGGTCTCTTTCTTTTGCTCTCCATAACCAACCACAATTACTTCTTCAAGTGATTTTGTGTCTGGCAAAAGTGTTAAATCAAAAGAATTCCGATCTCCAACTGGAACTTCAAGCGTCGTAAATCCGATAAATGATAAAACTAAAGTAGCGTCGGATCCACTTACATTTACATTAAATTTTCCGTCTATATCAGTTACAGTACCAACTGTGGTTCCTTTAACTAAAACGGAAACACCTGGAAGGGGCAAATTATCCTCCCCTGAAATCACGGTTCCAGACACCTCCCGGGTCTGTGCCATTACTGAGCCCATTATGCCCAGAAACATTAAAAATGTTAAGCCAAAAAGCTTAAATCGAGTAGAGTTTTTCATACACGGTCATTGGTTTGGGTTGCACTAATAAAATTAACTACTAAAATTGTCATTAAAACTAATCAATTTCTCACTGAATACTTTTTAATTCTGACTGTATTTCATCTTGTTCAATCGATTGCAATGCTTAAAAAAGGGCGTAAATTGTGTTTTTCTGCAAGGAGATAGGATAATCAAGGTAATAGAACTAACTCTTTTTTATTGAATCGAAAATCAATACCTGTTTCTGATTAATTATTATTAAAAAATGTTAACTTTTTTTAAATAATCCATAAATATTGGCGATTTTAAACATCATAAAAAAACATTCTACAAAATAAATGTGTTATAATCTGTTAACCACTTTTTTCTTAGGGATCCGTAAGGACCACATTCCTCGTAATTCACCTGCTTTATACCCTTTTGCCTTGTCTAATGGATAAAGTTCATCAAGTGCTTTCAGCACAGGGTCCGAAATTTCAGATCCCGGTTCGCCATGGCAATTCAAACAAATACCTCCAGGAAAAATAATGGCTTTAGTATATAAATAAACTTCTCCATTTTCAATTTTCTGGATATTGGGTTCGCTTTCCAGATTATTTTCTGAATTATACGTGTATGCATCCAAAATAGGGGATTCTTGAGAGTCAGGGAAATTAGTAGGATTTCTATTTTTGGTTGAAACTCTTCTTATTAAAATGCCCTCCAAATTATTAGTGAGCTGATTTGCATTTTCATTGCAGAATTCAATCGCATGAACTATCCCACCTTCTTCTATCGCTTTCTGAAGATTTGAAATCAATTTTTTTTGTGCTGAAGCACTGATAGAATCGCCCCAAATCATTGCTTCCTGAATAATTTCCGATTCAGTCAACCTCTTTACTTCCATGTTTTTATTTACCTCATCAAAGACCTCTTTCGACACCCTTTCTCTTGGCCCACATGAAATTATGAGAGCTGTCAATAAAATAAATGTGCTTCTGTTTTTCATATATTCCTGAATTCTACTGTATTATTAAAAGTACAAATCATAAATGGATTTTAGTTAATTCAATTAGAAATGTCAAGCTAAACCAAAAAGACATTTTTTACTTCACTTTGCTAAGAAAGGAATTAGCGTATTTTTGCTAAATAACTTGCATTAACTCTATGCGTAAGCCTTTTTTCTTATTTGCCATTTTTCTCTGTTGGGGTAATTTACTTTTTGGGCAAACTTGGCAACGAATGCAAAGTTGGGGGTTAGATCTCGAATCAATTACTTGGGTTAATAGCTCGTTAGGTTTTGCTGCTGGCGAAAACTTACTTATTAGGTCTTCAGATGGGGGAATTACCTGGCAAGAGTTGAATATTCCAAACATAAATCGCATAAATGAGATTAAATTTTGGAATGAGAATATAGGTTTAGCAGTAGGGGCCGGTGGAATAATTTTAAAAACAACAAATAGTGGAAATAATTGGAGTCTAATCAATAGCCCAACAAATTCTGATTTACAAAGTATATCGTTTTTTGATGAAAACAGCCTAATTATGGTTGGCGAATCAGGTGAAATACATAAATCTGTAGATTTTGGAATTTCTTGGAAGTCTATTACATCATCTGTTAATTCTTCCCTAAACGAGATTATAATTTTAAACCCGGAAAAAGGGTTTATAGTGGGAGATAACGGGACATTATTAATAACATCTGATGGCGGAGAAAACTTTTCCAAAATAAGTCTTCCAGTTAATAGCAACTTAAATTCCTTAGCTTTTTCGAGTGAATTAATTGGATATGCAGTGGGAGAATCAGGAGTAATTATCAAAACTGAAGATGAAGGAATCAATTGGTCAATTATTAATTCAGGGGTGAATGTCGAATTGAAAAAAATTGATATCAGTCCCATTGATCCGAGAATCCTTGTAAGTGTAGGTGATTTTGCGACATCAATAAAATCAACTAATTCTGGAGCTTCCTTTTCCAAGGCAAACCTTGGCGCAGGAAACACTAGAAATTTAATAGGCCTTGAATTTATACCGGGAACAAATCAAGTTACCGCAGTTGGACAAGATGGTTATTTAATTAGCTCCACCAATGCGGGAACAAGTTGGGTAACTAGGCTGGCTGGTTATAGAAACAACTTCAGTTCTCTTGATTTTAAATCTGATCGAGTTGGTTTTATTTCAGGATTAAATGGATCTCTTTACCTGACTTCAAATGGAGCCATGACTTTGATAGATAGATCTTTGCCAGAGAGCATGGATATATCTAACATTGATTTTTGGAATACCAATTTTGGATACGCTGCTGGTAAGGCCGGACAAATGTTTAGGACAGGAAATGCTGGAAGATCTTGGGTTTCTGTAGATGCAGAAACAACAAAAGATATTACCGGTTTTTACTTATTTGCACCCTCTGTCCTATATAATACAGGAACCAATGGATACATAGCAAGATCTTTTGATTCAGGAATTACCTGGGATTCTAATATTGCCACAAATACCACTGAAAATTTAAAAGATGTGACCTATTTTGATTTTCAGGTAGGTTTTGCAATTGGTGATAATGGACAAATAAGTTGGACGAATGGAGGAAATACTTGGGAAAACCTCCCCAAACTAACTAATCAAAACCTAAACTCACTTTCAAAGCTAGATTCTAGTACTGCCATAATTGTAGGGGATGGAGGGGTTATTTTAAAATCTTCAGATAAAGCACAGACTTGGCGATTAATTGACACGGAAATAACTGAAGATTTAAATTCAGTAGATTTCTGGGATGAAAATATTGGGATCATTGCAGGGGATAACGGCTTAACTCTCCAATCAAAAGATGGAGGAGAAACTTGGCTTCAGATAAAAACAGGTACCTCCAGAAAATTGAATTCTATCAGTATGGGAAATTCTTTGATCGCCTTTGCGGCTGGAGATGATGGAACACTTTTGAAATATAATTGTGTCACGCCTCCTGGTATCAGCGAAATTTCAGGCGAAACAAATGTCTGTTTAGGCCTATCTTCTTATAGCGTGGAAGATGCTGATATCTCTGGTTCCCAAATTGTCTGGAGAGTAGATGGAGGTGAAATAATCTCAGGTCATGGAACAAATTCTATTGACGTAAATTGGACAGACTCGGGAAGGCAAGGTGTTTTTGTAAGTCGACAAAATTTTTGCGGAAATGGTGAAACTTCGGCTTTGGAAGTAGAGGTACTATCAAAACCCGATGACGAAAAAGAAATCCAAGGACTCGGTTCTGTTTGTACTAATATGAACGAAACTTATTCTATACCAATGGAAGAAGGTGTGATCTATAATTGGATGATTGAGGGAGGAGAAATAATTTCCGGTCAAAGCAGTTCTGAAGTAATAATCCAATGGAACGAAGTTGGAGAAAAAACTATCACTGTAGTATTAGAAAACAAGTGTGGAGAATCTGCTCCCATCATCAAAAATATTAATGTTAATTCTCCTCCAGATCAACCCAGTTCAATTGCAGGAGATGACCAAGTAGGATTAGGAGAGTCCATTTATCAGATCGAAAATATAGAGGGAATTAATTATCATTGGGAGATCAGCGGTGATGGAGGAATAATCAATTCTGGCCAAGGCACAAATAAAGTTAGTGTTGAATGGTTGGTTGAAGGAGACTTCATTCTGAAAGTAACACCTCAAAACAATTGTAATATAGGCCTTCCAAGAGAGCTAGAAGTTAATGTGAATATTATTACAGGGATAGAGCCGAATTGGGATGAGACATTAAAAATATTCCCAAATCCTAGTCAAGGAACTTTAACTATATCATCCGAAAGCCTCGGTGATTATAGTGAAATGGTGATTTTCAATGCTTTTGGACAAGAGCTTCTAAAGAGAGATATAATGGAAGGTCAAACAGAAGTATTTATGACAGAACTTCCTAAAGGATTATTGTTAATCAGATTTCGAAATCAATCAAAGACGATTATTAAAAGAATAGTAATTAATTAGAATTTATTTAGAGATTCTGTTCTCCTCTTACTATTACATATTGGAATATATCGCCAATCACTCCATTTTTTATAAATCCCTTTTTCAAAATTGCTTCGGGAATGTAGCCGGCTTTTTCCAATACATTCATCGATTGGCCATTGAAGTCAAAAATCTGGGCATATAGCCTTTGGATGTCAAATTTCTCAAAAATGTATTTCGTGTAAAGTTTTACAGCCTCATTTGCTATACCTTTTCCCCAAAACGGTTCCCCAACCCAAAAACCCAGCTCCATGTTAGTCCTCAGTTCGTCTTTTCCTCTTTCTGCTCCAATTGCACCTGCCAATTTTCCCTCAAACTCAATAGCAAAATTTTGTGGCGGATTGAACTTCTGATTATGTTCTATCCAATGTCTTGCATCATGAATAGTGTAAGGTTGAGGAAAACTATCCCTCAGATTCATCGCAATTTTAGGATTGTTTGCAAGAGGGTAAAGCTGGTGAAAATGTGACTCGTTCCATGTCACTAAACTTATTTCTCTTTCTCCTGCGATATTCATAAAAGTCGTTTGATTTATTCTTCAAGATAATAGGCTTATCTCAAAAAAAATAAAATTGATAAGATTATTAACGCAAACATCCTGCCTATTCTTCCATTCCGGAAGATTGCATCTTCTCGAGGTTTTCCGCCATTCGCAATGCGGATATAAAATCCTCAATATGCCCATCCATAACATCAGGAAGATTGTAAACTGTTTTATTAATTCTATGATCTGTAACTCTGGACTGCGAATAATTATAAGTTCTGATTTTGTCAGACCTATCCCCACTTCCTACCATCGATCTTCGTTGAGCACCGACAGATTCATTATGCTTTGCCAGTTCGATCTCATAGATTCTTGATCGCAATACTTTCAATGCTTTCTCAAAGTTTTTAATCTGAGATTTTTCGTCTTGACAAGTCACTACCAATCCCGTCGGGGCATGCGTCAACCGAACTGCAGAATAAGTAGTATTTACAGATTGACCTCCTGGACCTGAAGAGCAGAAAGTATCTTTTCGTACATCATTCATATCCAAATTCACTTCTACTTCATCCATTTCAGGAAGGACCGCAACTGAGGCTGCGGAAGTATGGACTCGACCCTGTGATTCGGTCGCCGGAACTCTCTGAACTCTATGTACTCCAGATTCATATTTGAGCATACCATAGACATCAGCTCCAGAAACAGTGGCAATGATCTCTTTATAACCACCAGCAGATCCAAAAGTCAAATCCAGCACTGTCAATTTCCAGCCTTGCATTTCGCAAAAGCGTTCATACATCCTAAATAAATCACCAGCAAAAATTGCAGCTTCATCCCCGCCTGTTCCTCCGCGGATTTCCAATATACAATCCTTTGAATCATTTGGATCTTTAGGGATTAATAATTGCTTCAAATCAGCCTCCAAGACCTCTTTTCTTTCTTTTAATTCATCTATCTCGGCTTTCGCCATCTCTCTGAAATCTGGGTCTTTTTCTTTGTCAAGGATTTCTTTAGAGCTAGTTATATTTTGAAGAACTAATTTATATTCGTCATAAACCTTTACAATCTTTTCAAGGTCTTTATATTCTTTTGTGAGCTTAGCGTATTTATTCATATCTGCCATACTTTCTGGCAATACGATCAGTTGGCCAACCTCTTCAAATCGATCTTTTAGGGCTTGTAATTTATCCAGCATAATTTTTCTTTCGCTTTGCAAAAGTAGGGAATTTTATCGGTTGCCAGAAAATCAAAAAAAACTAAACGCATGTTGTTTTGTAGAAAATTATAATAACGATACGTTTATATGGCATGAAAAAAATACATCTATTTCATCTTTTATTTGGCATCCTTTTCATTGCTGGTTGCGAAAATGAAGAACCAATTAAAAGCTGCATTTATCCTGAAAAAATCAGGTCAGGTGCCTGTACTTTAGAATATATGCCAGTCTGTGGTTGCGATGGCAAAACTTACGGAAATGCTTGTGAAGCAGATTTAGCAGGTCTTACTTCTTGGGAAGAAGGCGCTTGTAATTAAAAAAGGCTGCCCTTAAGTGACAGCCTTTTAATTATTCTACCGTTACAGATTTCGCAAGGTTTCGTGGTTGATCCACGTTACAATTTCTCATGACTGCGATATGGTAGGAGAGTAATTGTAAAGGAACTACTGCTACCAACGGAACAAAAGCTTCATGGATTGCAGGTATTTCTATCACATGATCTGCCATTCCTTTCACAGTGGTATCACCTTCGGTCACTACTGCTATAACCTTTCCTTTTCTAGCTTTCACTTCTTGAATATTACTAACTACTTTTTCATAAGAACTATCTTGAGTAGCTATAAATATTACTGGCATTTCCTCATCAATAAGAGCGATAGGCCCATGCTTCATTTCAGCGGCAGGGTAACCTTCTGCATGGATATAAGAAATTTCTTTAAGCTTTAAAGCCCCTTCTAAGGCGACTGGAAAATTATATCCTCTTCCCAAATACAAGGCATTTCGAACATCCTTATATTCACTGGCAATGTATTTTATGGCTTCATTCGATTTTAAGGCCTTTTCCACTTTTGATGGTACAGAAGCCAACTCATGAAGTAATTGAATATATCTACTTTCTGGAAGCGTGCCTCTTTGATACCCTAACTTTAATGCCATCATAGCCAAGACAGAAATCTGAGCGGTAAAAGCTTTCGTTGATGCAACACCGATTTCAGGACCTGCGTGGGTGTATGATCCGGCATGAGTAGCTCTTGGAATTGAAGATCCTACCACATTACAAACTCCAAAAATGGTGGCTCCTTTTGACTTTGCAAGTTCAATTGCTGCAAGTGTATCTGCAGTTTCACCCGATTGTGAAATTGCAATGACAAAATCTTTTTCACTAATAACAGGATTCCTATATCTGAATTCCGAGGCATATTCAACTTCAACGGGAACCCTTGCAAATTCTTCAAAAAGATATTCTGCAACTAAACCAGCGTGCCATGAAGTACCGCAAGCAGTGATGATGATTCTTTCAGCATTTTGGAATTTATTCATATAATCCCTCAAACCACCTAAAACTAATCTACCCGATTTGGCATCCAGTCTTCCCCTGAGGCAATCTGCAATTGATTTAGGCTGCTCATAAATTTCCTTGAGCATAAAATGCTCGTAACCACCCTTTTCTATTGCTTCTAATTCCAGTTCAAGTTGATTGATATAAGGGTTAGTTTCAACATTTTCAATCGTTTTAACCTGAAGCCTATTATTCCTGATTACAGCAATTTCATAATCATCCAAGTAAACTACCTTATTGGTATATTCAATAATTGGAGTAGCATCAGAAGCTAAAAAATATTCATCCTCGCCAACACCTATCACAAGAGGAGATCCTTTCCTTGCAGCAATCAAAGTGTCTGGTTCATCTTTGTTTATCAATACTATCGCATATGCACCTACCACTTTATGGAGTGCCAATCTGAGAGCTTCTTCTAAACTGCAATCATTATTTGCATAAATATCTTCTATGAACTTAATGAACACCTCTGTATCAGTATCACTTTGGAAATGATATCCTTTCTTTTCTAAGTCCTTTTTTAATACCTCATAATTTTCAATGATTCCGTTGTGAATTATTGCCAAGTGCTCAGAAGAGGAATAATGCGGATGTGCATTGACATCATTCGGCTCCCCGTGTGTTGCCCATCTTGTATGACCAATCCCAATCTTAGATTTTAGGTTTCCACCTGCTTCCAAATACTTCTCTAATTCAGAAACTTTCCCCTTCCTTTTATAAATACTAAGTCCGCTTTCATCCAGAAGGGCAACTCCAGCACTATCATAACCTCGGTATTCTAATCTTCTGAGACCTTTGATAATTATAGGTAAAGCTTCTTGCTGTCCTACGTACGCTACAATTCCACACATATTGAAAAATTCTTAATTGATTTTAAAACTTACGCAAATAAACAGCAATCGTACCAAAAAAAATAGCCTACTTCCTAAAAATTAAAAAGTAGACTAATGTCAATTTATTTAAATGTCTTATTATCTAATTTTCGAATAAATGACTTGCACCTTAACTTTATCGGTACCCACTTTAAATTGTCTCATAGACTGTCTAAAAGGGTCATTATTAGTTCCAAGACGGCTACTAATATATCCTCCATAAAGTAACCAATCCTTTCTAATTAATTTACCGCGAAAGATAGCATTAACATGAGATGTGATTAATTGGCTGTATGTATTACTTTCAGAATCAAAGTTTAAAGAAGCAGGAGCAGTTACATTGGGCACTTCATCTCCATCATCATTGATAAAAACTTGAGACTGCCCATCAGCTTGTACCGTAAAATATACCGAACCCCTACTTTCTAAGAAAGAGTTACTATCGTCAGTAAAATAGATTGACAAAGCCTGTGGTGGATTCTGACCTTCAGAGCGTGATTCAATTTCTCCAATCGATAAATTAACTTGATTGAAGGTAATTCCGGAAAGTGTGTCCAAAAAGGCGTCTAATGGACTAGTATCTAGTTTGATTACCATACCCAAACCAGATTTTAGACCTACCATGGTACCGGTAGAATAATTTTCACCTGGCTCAGTGACTATACTTGTGGGAGTACCCGATCGATCACTCTCAATTCCGCTAAAATACCGAGATGAGGTTGTATTTATCTCGTATAAAGTAGAGCTAGTATCTCCGGCATAGTGGTAATAGGTAGCTATCCTTGTATTCTCTCCTAACTCAATTTGCAGCGAAGTATTATCCCCTTCTCTGCCCTTAAAGGCCATACCTGGCAAGTATTCTCGAAATTTAAAGAGATCCTCAAATTCTAATCCTCTTTTAATTTTACCGAAAAGCTCTTCTCTAAATTCCTCTGTTATCTTTAGCGAAACAATAGTATCTTGAACGACATCATAAATAAACTCACCAGAGGCAATAGGCTCAGATTCATACTGAAGTCTATCAAAATTATAGTAAGCTGTATCTAAAATTTGCTCAGAAAGTCTATGAATTGATAAATACTTTGGTTCATCCAAATCGGAACCATTCACTCCTATGATCTCCACATCAAATAGCATGGAGTCAAGAAAAGCTTCAGATTCGGGTCTTTCATCCGAAATATCTATATACAACCTTGAATAACCTGTTCCTTCGGTTTTACCAAAATAGCTGTCCTCTTCCACCCCAACTATCAAGTTTCCTTTGTTGGTAGTATTAAACGAATCCAATAACACAACCTCAGCAGAGAACTCAATGTCCTGGAAAAACACACCAATTTGGTTATTTTCCGGAGCAAGTTCTATACCTACTGTGGCAGGGTCACTACAAGAATTTGTTAGAATAATGGACAAGAGGGCCAAAAAGGCCAATTTAACCGGCGAGACTTGTGTATATGCCGTAGAGCTCTTCATGAGCCTGTTCTTCTGCTTCGATGCTGATTTCAAACTTCTTGTCTTTTGAGAAATCCTCTATTAGTTGGTTCAATTTATCTGAAACTTCTCCACCTTTAACAACCATGTCTGCGTACTGCATACCCATGCTTATAAAGCCTTCAAAGTCTTTGCTTTTCAAAGGTGCTAAAATTGTGTCATCTATGTCCACCATCTTAACCTTGTTTAACAAATCATCGCCAAAGGTATGAGAAAATCCGTTGTTATATATCGCAAATACTGATTTAGTATCTTTGAATAAAGGCTCATTTTTGTAAGTTGTTTTCAAATACATCGGTATCAAGCTGGTCATCCAGTCGTTACAATGTACAATATCTGGAGCCCAACCTAATTTTTTTACAGTTTCGATTACACCCTTGCAGAAGAAAATGGCACGCTCGTCATTATCTTCATAAAATTTCTGATGCTTATCGTGGAAAACACTCTTACGCTGGAAGTAGTCCTCGTTATCGATAAAATAAACTTGAAGTTTTGCGTTTGGAATAGATGCAACCTTTATGACTAAGGGCTTTTCTTCTTCGCCTACTGCAATATTGATTCCTGAAAGACGGACTACTTCATGTAATCTGTTTTTTCTTTCGTTAATCAATCCGAATCTTGGAACCAAAATACGAATTTCCATACCTCTCTCTTGCATAGCTTGAGGAAGAGATCTTAAGAAATTTGCTACTTCGGAAGTTTGGAGAAAGGGGTTGATTTCACTGGCAACGTAGAGAATACGTAGTTTTGACATGCTCTTTGGATTTTAGCGTTATTAGGTGATAAACAACGGCACAAAGATAATAAAAAAAGGCTTAAAAGCCTTGTTTTTCTAAATATTAATCTAGTTTTGCTGCTATTTACCTATTAAACACCCTTATCCTGTGCAGGTATTCAATCATGGGGCCGAATGGCAAAAAAAATGGCTCCAGGCTCTAAAAACGGATAAAACAATAGGTTTTGTCCCAACAATGGGGGCTCTTCATGAGGGGCATTTAGAGCTCATTCGAGCTTCTAAAAAATCAACTGATCTTACAGTAGTTTCTATCTTTGTTAATCCAATTCAATTCAACAATCAAGAAGATTTTGATAAATACCCCGTTTTAACAACTCAAGATTTGAAATTGCTTCAAAAGGAAAACGTTGATTTCGTTTTTCTGCCAAACCAGGAAGCAATTTATCCTAAAAAGCCAATTATAAATCTTGATTTTGGGTATTTAGAGCGTGTCCTTGAAGGAAAATTTAGACCTGGCCATTTTAGCGGAGTGGGAATTATTGTTTCTAAACTCTTTAATATTATACGACCAGACATTGCCTTTTTTGGACAAAAAGACTTACAACAAGTAGCTGTAATAAAAAAAGTAGTCGGAGATTTATCATTCCCATTAAAGGTTAATATTGTGGCTACCGTTAGAGAAAAAGATGGCTTGGCGTTATCTTCCAGAAATATGCGACTTTCTACTCAAGAGAGGCGAAAAGCTTTAATTCTTTTTAACAATCTTGAATTTGCGAAAAATGAACTTTTATCCGGTAAGAATTGGTTGGCAATTCGAAAACAAATCATGCTTGCATTTGAGGCTGAACCTTTAGCAAAGTTGGATTATTTTGAACTTGTTCACCCGGAAACATTTCAGATATATCAGGAATTTGACCGCAGTGAAAAGTCATTCATTTGCGTGGCTTCATTTATTGGAAATGTCAGATTAATAGACAACCTTCCAATAATTCCTTAATTTTGCGGCAAATTTCTAACGATGCAAATTCAGGTATTAAAGTCTAAAATTCACAGAGTTAAAATTACGCAGGCAGAACTTAATTATGTGGGATCTATCACAATTGATAAAGACCTAATGGACGCTGCGAATCTTATTGAAAATGAGAAGGTTCAAATAGTGAATGTAAATAACGGTGAACGACTGGAAACTTATGTAATTACTGGCGAAAGAGGATCTGGCCAGGTATGTCTCAATGGACCAGCAGCTAGAAAAGCACAAGTTGGAGATGTGGTAATTATCATATCTTATGCAGGAATGGAGATGGAAGAAGCGAAAAATCATAAACCTGTTCTAATTTTTCCTGATGATAGAAATAAAATTATTTGATGAATAATCAAAAACTTAAACAATGGATCCAGGTTGCAATTTCTTTGGCGATTGCTGTCTGGATCTTTTGGTATTTATATAAAGATATAGCAATCGATAGTCTTATAGATCAAATCAAAACCAGCAATTGGGTTTGGATTGGAGCTTCTATCTTTATTTCATTTTTCGGGTATTTCTTACGTGGTTGGAGATGGACCTTATTGATTCAATCAGAAGAAGGGGAAAAAGTAAGGCCTAATCGCGCTTACCATGCCACTATGATAGGATATCTTGCTAACCTGGTTGTCCCAAGAGCTGGAGAAGTCGCAAAATGCGGCGTGTTAACCAGGACTAATGGTATATCGCTGGGACACTTACTTGGAACGGTTATATTAGAAAGAAGTGTCGATTTACTTTGTTTGGTGGGGACTATTTTTTTGGCTTTCATTTTAGAAAACACTTTATTTCTTGAGCTAGCAGGGCAACTAGTCAATACCGAAACCCTACTTAACAGCTTAAAATCAAACCTTCCTATTGCAATTGGCATTTTAGTTATAACAATTATTTTTATCCGGTTCTTACTGAAGAGGTTTAGAGATAATGGCTTGATTAATAAGATTCAGCATTTTTTCAGAGAAATCGGGGGAGGACTAAAAAGAATCAACAAAATGGAGAACCCAATTGGATTCTGGGGTAGTTCAATTTTGATGTGGATCATTTACTTTCTTACCATGTATACAGTTTCACTAGGAATCGAAAGCACTGCCAATTTGTCTTCAGGAGAAGTTCTTTTAGTCATGGTGATGGGCAGTATTGGCATGGTAGCCCCGGTTCAAGGGGGTATCGGTACCTTCCACGCACTTGTGGCCTTTATTTTGATCCAATTTGGAGTGAGTGAAGTTGACGGTAAAATATTTGCAGCTATTATTCATGGGACTCAGTTAATTCTTGTTCTAATACTGGGTATCATAAGTTGGTTAGTAATGATGAAATTACCAACTTGGAAACAACCTGAACAAGCTTAAATCGTTATAAAAAGCAAACTAATAAACTATGATTATCCTAATTGTTATCGTCTTTGCAATCGCTGGCTTTGCAGTCAGCAGCAAATTGAAGAGCAAATTCAAAAAATATTCTCAGACCGCCCTAAAGGCAAACTTATCAGGTGCTGAGATTGCCAAGTTAATGCTGGCAGACAATAATATCCATGATGTTCAAGTGGTTTGTGTGGAAGGTCAACTTACCGACCACTATAATCCTGCTAATAAAACTGTGAATCTAAGTCCAGATGTTTTTTATGGAAGAAATGCTGCCGCTGCAGCAGTTGCCTCTCACGAATGCGGTCATGCGGTTCAGCATGCAACTTCTTATGCTTGGCTAAATGTTAGATCTACTTTAGTCCCTATTCAAAATAGTGCAAGCAAGATTTTGAATATTGTATTGATAGCCTCCTTATTTGGTGGCTTTGCTCTAGGCTTACCTGTTCCTTTTATAGGCTATATCATTGTAGGTTCTTATTCAGTAATTACGCTTTTCACAATTGTAACTTTGCCGGTGGAGTTTGACGCGAGTAGTAGGGCATTAGCTTGGGTGAAAACGAGAGATATCGTTAATTCCTCTGAATATGAAATGTCTAAAGATGCCTTAAAATGGGCAGCAATGACATATGTGGTTGCAGCTTTAGCCTCAATTACCACTTTGGCGTATTATATTATGGTCTTTTTTGGTGGAAGAGATTGATCCAGATCAAATAAGAAATTTGAAGAGGGGCAAGCTTTTGCCCCTCTTCTTTTTTTGGTATATCTTCCATCCAATAATTTATATCTGACAATTTGTTATGGATTTTCAATTAACAGAAGAACATTTAGCAGTTAGAGAAGCTGCCAGAGATTTTGCCCAAAATGAGCTTTTACCTGGTGTTATAGACCGAGATACAAACGCTATTTTCCCTAAGGATCAAGTAAAAAAGATGGGAGAATTGGGATTTATGGGAATGATGGTAAACCCAAAATACAATGGAGGTGGAATGGATACTTTATCCTATGTAATTGCCATGGAAGAGCTTTCCAAAATTGATGCCTCTGCTTCTGTAGCTATGTCGGTAAACAATTCCCTGGTTTGCTGGGGTCTTGAAAAATATGGAACTGAAGAGCAAAAAGAAAAATACCTTAAGCCTCTTGCTGGAGGAGAAGTACTCGGTGCTTTTTGCCTTTCTGAACCTGAGGCTGGATCTGACGCTACCTCACAAAGAACTGAAGCTATTTTAGATGGCGACCATTATATTTTGAATGGCACCAAAAACTGGATTACAAATGGTTCATCAGCAAGTTTTTATTTAGTTATTGCCCAAACTCATCCAGAGTTAGGACATAAAGGAATCTCAGTTTTTATAGTTGAGAAAAATTGGGAAGGATTTGTGGTTGGAAAAAAAGAAGATAAATTAGGAATTCGAGGTTCTGATACACATTCTTTAATGTTTACGGATGTGAAAGTTCCAGTTGAAAACAGAATTGGGGAGGAAGGTTTTGGGTTCACATTCGCGATGGAAACTCTAAATGGAGGCAGGATTGGGATTGCCGCTCAAGCCTTAGGAATTGCAGCCGGAGCCTATGAATTAGCATTGTCGTATTCAAAGGAAAGAAAAGCTTTTGGTAAACCGATTAGTAAGCATCAGGCAATTCAATTTAAATTAGCTGATATGGCCACTCAAATTGAAGCGGCTCGACTTTTAGTATACAAGGCTGCATGGTTAAAAGATAATGGAGAAGATTATGCACAAGCCTCAGCGATTGCAAAACTTTATGCTTCTCAAGTTGCAATGGATGTAACAGTAGAGGCTATTCAAGTACACGGAGGATACGGTTATGTAAAAGAATACCATGTAGAGCGTCTTATGAGAGATGCTAAAATAACCCAGATCTATGAGGGTACTTCTGAAATACAAAAAATCGTAATATCCAGAAGTATATTAAGATAATCCATTTTTCCTGACAATTTTGAGGGTATAATTACAACTAATTATCCCCTTTTTTTATTTTTTTACACCTTTTATCAAATATTTAAGTGATTATGTAAGAAAAATCATATTTTTGAATTCTGGTTTTTTACTAAAAAATAATGGAATATTACAACAAGGTCATTGAATCAATAAATGTTCGCTTCTTAAGAGGAAATAACTATCGTGTAGAAAAGCCTGTGACAATTGTCAATTACGAAGAAACTGACAATACACTTGTATTACTGCACCATGGCACACTTAAATTTGGAGAGGACCAAGAGTTGGTTAATGAGGGAGAGGTCCTTTTCTTACCAGGAGGACAAAAAACTCCACTTACTATCGGAGGGAGTGCCAAGAAAATCGAGATTGATCTCGATCAGTTTACTGAATCGAAAAAGAAACATCTTCAAAGTTTAAGTTTTAGAGAAATCAAGAATACCGAAGATGATTGTATTTCAATGGTAAGTTTTGAATCAAAAGTCTTTGACGTTGTAAACTTCTTTAATTCATTAGATATTCCTCCTTTTATCATCCGGTTTAATGATAGATTAGCTACCATTATTGAGGACTTGATGAAAGAAATGGAGCAAACTCATGTAGGAAGAGAAAGAGCGCTCAAAGCACAAACTGAAATATTGGTCATTGAACTACTTCGCCACATTCTAAAAAACAGACTATTCCTCGAGGAACTTTCAACCAACTCTACCTACTTTAAAGATCCAAGGCTAATTGATTTGTTCAATTATATTAAGACAAATCTTGGTGGAGATCTTTCCAATAAAATTCTGGCAAAAGTGGCGAATGTTTCCGAAGACTATGTAGGCCAATATTTTAAAATGCTTACAGGAATTAATCCTCAAGACTACATCGAATATCAAAGAATGGAAGCTGCGGTCGAACTTCTAAGGACTACCAAAAAATCTATTAGAGACATCGGCAAGGAAGTAGGTTATAAAGACACCGCCTATTTCTGTAGAAGATTCAAAATGATGTATGGTGTGCCAGCAGGAAAAATGAGAAGGAGAGAATCCTTAATTAACGTTTAAACATAAATTATAAGTTGCTTTAAATTCTAAGACCTCGGCCAAAAATCCGGGGTCTTTTTCTATAGAATTCCCCAAAACAACTAGATCTGCACCTGCCTGGTAAGCATCTTTCATTTTTTCTGTGCTATTAATTCCGCCTCCGATAATTAAAGGGCAAGGGATTTTATTTTTTACTGATTTAATAACTTCTTTAGATACAGGACTTTTTGACCCACTTCCTGCATCGATAAAAACATATTTCATCCCCAAATAATAACCCGCTAAAGCAGTATCTCTAACAAATTGTGGATTTCTATTTGGAATAGGTAAGGTTTGACTAATCGAATTTACGCTGGTTATTTCCCCGTCATTGACCAAAAGATATGCAGTAGGTAGAACTTCCATTCCCATACTCGCTATTTTAGGTGCAGCTGCTACTTGTTGACCGATTAGATATTCCGGATTTCTCCCAGAGATTAAGGATAAAAATAAAATGGCATCAGCACCTGAGGTAACTTGAATATGGGATCCAGGAAAAATGACTACAGGAACATTGCCTGCAATTTGCTTGACAAACTTTACAACATCATGAAAATTACTATCACTGAACTGACTTCCTCCTATAAAAATTAAATCCAAATCAGAATTTTTCACCCAATCATATTGTGAAATGAATGAGTTCTCTATTGGACATTTCTCAGGGTCAATCAACCAAGCAACGCCTTTTTTTCTAGACTTATGAAGTGCTTTTAAAATACTTCTAACCCTGTTCACTTTTTGATTCTGCATCTTCGGCGTCTTCATTACTAAATAAACTAGGAAGATACTTTTCCTTAGCATATGCCAAAACTAAGATCAAAAGCCGTTGACTAAGCGTCGGCCAAAAACCTCTCGAATTTGAATGATTTCTAAGTTTATTTTCTATTTCTTCATTTAACAGACCTTCTCTTTCCAATACCTCAAGTGCTTTTTCTGTACTACGATTTTTCTTTCTTTTATTAATTTTCAAAATAGCTAATGCAATGAGTCCTCCAGCGATTGCTATCCCACCAATTTTAATCCAATCTCCAGAATCTGTCTTTAAAAGCTCAAGCTGTTTTGCTAAAGTCTGTTCTAATTCTTCAGCCTTGTTTTCAAGTTCCTTTTTCATCTTCTTTCGCTTTATTTTTTCGCGCGTTAAAAATAAAAACTTTTAATCCGTTCTGAACACTATTCTGGATGGATTTAGAATATCGGGTATAATACATAAAGACAAGTAGCGCAAGATAAATCAACCCTACTAACAAGAAACCCATGTAAGGTGAATTGGTATATTGGCTCAGAAAGAACGCCAAAGAGAAACTGAAGAAAAGCAAAACGAGTAAACACATTGCACTCATAAAAAAGAGCAAGAGAACTCTCGAAATAATTCCCAGAAATTCATCTTGAATTTCTAGTTTTAACAGGTCTATTTTAGTCTCGACGATTCCTTTTATTGTTTGGACTATTTCTCCAATTTTTAGCATAGGTTAAAATTAGTTTCAAATTCTAACCACAATATACTCGAAATCGAAAGAGCAAAAAAATTAGACTCCTTCCTCTATGCCCTCCTCATAAAATTTAAATCTCAGAACAAGTTCTAGAGAAAATGCAATTGCTTTGTTTATGGGCATTTGTTGAGTAAGTGAATTGTCTATCTCCTCCAATAGCATATAGAATTTCGAAGCGTTTGGAATAGGAAGATCTTCATTTATTCTTTTAGTTGCTTCCTGAAAGATCTCATTTTTTCCTTCTTTTAGATTTTTACAGATGATAATGTCTTTCATCCCATATTTGTTCTTTCGGGCAGATGCTGCAAAAAGCCTACAAATCATTCCTCTGAAATTATAATTTGTGCAATAGCCTGATTTTTTATCGATTGAGTTTGCCCGGTAAACGATACAGTTACTATTTTCCTCATCTGTCTCAAGAAGAATAAGTATAGATTCGGCGATCCCTTTATAATAAAAATCAAAAGCAAGTGGCAAGAATTCTAAAGGAGATGCAGGTATTTGCGGGTTGGCACAACAAGCTCCACAACCTGAAATACATCCCAAACCACTCTCGGAAGTAAATTGCTTAGCTTCCTCCTCCAGCTCTTTGAAAACATTCATTACAACTAGAGATTTTTCTTCGAGATTCACCGATATGTCTAAATAGACCGCGAAGCTACACAAAGTATGAACATAAAATTCTATTGTTGAAATTTATTTTTTCTTTGATTATCAAGTGTTTATCTTTTTTATTCTGGGAATAATTTATTAGTGGCTGTCCATTTTTAACCAGAGATCGTTTTCTTTAATAAATAATGAGTGATATGGATACAAAAGACGATAAAATTCAAGAAGAGAGAATTAGGCAAGCCTTTAAAGAACGGGACTGGAATGAGATAAAAAGTTCGGACTCTTGGGTGATTTTTAAAGTAATGTCTGAATTTGTTGAAGGATTTGAAAAACTGGCTAAAATAGGTCCATGCGTTTCTGTTTTTGGATCTGCTAGAACACCTAGAGATCATTCACATTACAAAATGGCTGAGGAAATAGCCGCCAAACTAGTAAGACATGGATACGGTGTAATTACTGGAGGTGGACCGGGAATTATGGAGGCAGGTAATAAAGGTGCTCATTCCGAAGGTGGTAAATCAGTGGGCCTCAATATCGTTTTACCCTTTGAGCAGTTTAACAATATCTATATTGACCGGGATAAACTGCTGACTTTTGACTACTTCTTCGTCAGAAAAGTGATGTTTATTAAATATTCACAAGGCTTTGTGGTACTACCAGGGGGATTCGGTACTATGGATGAATTTTTTGAAGCTTTGACCTTAATCCAGACGAATAAGATAGGAAGGTTTCCTATTGTATTGGTAGGGAAAAAATACTGGACTGGGCTATTAGATTGGATTAAAAATACAATTCTGGAAAATAACTATATAAATGAGGAGGATCTAGAATTATTTAGCATCGTGGAAGATGCCACAGAAGCGGTAAAAGTAATAGATGAATTTTATAGTAAATATCTTCTTAGTCCAAATTTCTAATGAGTAAATACAATCTACTTACGCTTTATTTCTTACTTTTTGTCAGTATTGGAATGGCCTCTTATGCTATTTTTAAAACTCCCAATTCCATCAATCCTATTTCAAATTCTATTGCTGGAGTGGGAATGTTGGAATCAATGCCTAGACCTTCCAGGGATTCATTAATGTTATTTGATCTCCCAGCTGAACTGTCTTTTGCAGGAGAAAAAGTCCCCCTTGAAATACCGGATGTAAAAGAAAGGCTTGAGCGCGAAATCTACGTCAATGCATATTGGCAGTCCAACATGATCCTTTTAATGAAAAGGTCCTCCAAGTTTATTCCTAAAATTGAAACTATACTTAAAGAGAATGGTGTACCAGATGATTTTAAATATCTGGCAATGGCAGAATCAGGGCTAATGAATGTCGCTTCTCCAGCTGGGGCAAGAGGGTTTTGGCAATTCATGGAATCTACCGGCAAAGAATATGGATTGGAAATATCAAAAGATGTAGATGAGCGGTATCACCTAGAAAAAGCAACTATTGCCGCTTCCAAATATTTAAAGAAAGCCCATAATAAATTTGGAGATTGGACATCTGTAGCTGCCAGTTATAATATGGGGCAATCTGGTTTTGCAAGGAGACAGTCAGAACAACTCCAAACTGATTATTATGATCTCCACCTCAATGATGAAACAAGCAGATATATGTTTCGAATCTTAGCATTCAAGGTGATTTTTGAAAACCCGGGAGCATTTGGATTCCATCTAAGGGAGTCAGATTATTATAATGAACCTGAAATGAAATCGATCCATGTTACCTCAGATATTAAGAATTTAGCAAATTGGGCAAAGGAACAAGGAAGCACCTACAAAGAATTAAAATTATATAATCCTTGGTTAAGAGATAAAGATTTAAATGTCAGAAGAGGTAGAAGTTATGACCTTATTCTTCCAAAATAGATAGCTTGTCTTTTTTTAAGTTTCCATTTTAGAATCTAATTGAAACAACCACCTACCTTAAAAAAATGAAAAGAAGGAAGTTCATGAATGTAACTTTAATGGGTGCGGGAGCATCCATTATAGGTAGCACAGCCGCATGTGATTCGACGCAGAATCCACAGCAAAGTCTACTTCCAGTTGATCAATTCAGTTCAAGAACAGCAGATGTTCAGTATATAACGGTTGATGAAAGGAAGTCTCGAGTTGCAAAAGCTCAAGAATTGATGAATCAAATCGGGATGAAAGCTATTCTTTTGGATGCTGGAACTTCATTAGACTACTATACGGGAATACGTTGGGGTGGAAGTGAACGCCCGATGATTGCGATTATTCCGGCAAATGGAGAGGTAAGCTATGTCTGCCCTGGTTTTGAAGAAGATCGTTTAAATGAGCTTATTAAAATAGGGGATCGAGTCTATCCTTGGCAAGAAGATGAAAGTCCTTATCTAGTAATCAAGAAAGCATTAGAAGATTCTGGGGTAAATAGTGGCAATATTGGAATAGAGGAACGCGTTCGTTTTTTTATAGTGGATGGACTTAGGAAAGTTGCTCCTAATCTAGAACTTACAAGCGCTGATCCAATTACTATTCCTTGCAGAATTATCAAATCACCGGCGGAAATAGCTTTGATGCAGCGTGCCACTGAAATCACAATTGAGGCAATAAAATTTGGATTAACATTTTTAAAAGAAGGAGGAAGTCCTTCAGATTTTTCATCGGCTGTGGCACAAGCACATCAAAAAATGGGAGCAAGACATGCATTTGCCCTGGCTAATTTTGGTGAAGCCTCAGCGTTCCCCCATGGAAGCATTAAACCACAAATACTAAGAAAAGGCGATATCGTTTTGGTCGATTGTGGATGTGAAGTTGGAGGATATAATTCGGATATAAGCAGAACCATTGTTTTTGGTGCGGAACCAACAGTAAGACAAATAGAAATCTGGAATTTGGAGAAAGAAGCTCAGGCAGCCGGATTTGAAGCGGCCAAAATAGGTGCTCCTTTAGGAGATGTCGATGCAGCCGCTAGGAAAGTTATCACAGATGCAGGCTTCGGACCTGGGTATAATTTGCCCGGCTTACCTCACAGAACGGGTCATGGAATAGGAATGGATGGGCATGAATGGGGAAATGCTGTGAAAGGAAACAAAAGGATTATTGAGCCTGGCATGTGCTTTAGCATTGAACCTAATATTTCTATTGTAGGGGAATTCGGCATAAGACATGAAGATTGTGTTTTTATGACCGAATCAGGCCCAAAGTGGTTTTCAAAACCAAGCCCTTCTATCACACAGCCTTTTGAGTAAATCCGCCTTTTTAGGCACATATAAAAAATCTTTCGGGCGTATTCTGTCTGAATTCAAACTATGTATTCATAAACTAGGTTACAATTTAGAATTCGGCTACCGCTTACCCTCTAAATTTCATACCTTTGCCGATTGAATTTGCCAATCAATTTATGAGTCAAACTACTTCTAATCAGGAAGAATTTATAGAAATTTTTGGTGCTCGAGAGCACAATTTGAAAAATCTGGACCTAAAAATACCACGCAATAAGTTGGTGGTAGTAACTGGACTGAGTGGTAGCGGAAAAAGTTCTTTGGCTTTTGATACCATTTATGCTGAAGGTCAAAGACGCTACATGGAATCATTTTCTGCTTATGCCAGATCATTTTTAGGTGGATTGGAAAGGCCGGATGTAGATAAAATAAATGGTCTTTCTCCGGTAATTGCCATAGAACAAAAGACCACATCAAAAAATCCAAGATCAACTGTAGGAACAGTTACTGAAATCTATGATTTTATGCGATTGCTATATGCAAGAGCAGGTGAGGCTTTTTCTTATCTCACAGGAAAAAGAATGATCAGGCAAACGGAGGATCAGATCATTGAACAACTTTTCTCAAAATTTGAAAACAAAAAATTATACATCCTTGCTCCAGTTGTAAAAGGTAGAAAAGGCCATTATCGAGAGCTTTTTGAGCAAATCAGAAAAATGGGATTTTCCAAAGTGAGAGTGGACGGGGTAGTTATGGAGATGGTTCCTAAAATGCAGGTGGACCGATATAAAATCCATGATATAGAAATAGTAGTTGATCGAATTGTAGCAGAAGAATCAGATCGGTTTAGAATCACTCAATCTCTGAAGTCTGCTTTGCAGCACGGAAAAGGGGTGATTATGATCCGGGATGAGGAAGGAGAGATTCACCATTTTTCAAAATACCTCATGGATCCTGAGACAGGGCTTTCCTATGATGAACCTGCACCAAATAACTTTTCTTTCAACAGTCCCTATGGCGCTTGCCCTACTTGCAACGGTTTGGGAATTATTGAAGAAATCACAAGAGAAAATATTATTCCGGATCCTAACTTGAGCATTACGCGAGGCGGAATAGCTCCTCTAGGAGAATATCGTGACATCTGGATTTTCAAAAAGATTGAAGCTATTCTCAAGCATTATAAATGCTCGATGAGTACGCCCATAAAAAATCTTCCAGAGGAAGTAGTGGAAATTTTGCTCAATGGAGACAAAATGGAAGTGGCGGTAGATTCAGTAAAATACCCTGGTACTAAGTGGCATACGACCTTCGAAGGAATTCTCAATTTTCTACAAAAATACCAAGAAGGAGGGTCGGATAAGATCCAGCAATGGGTGAGTGAATTTACTACCACTCAAGTCTGCCCTGACTGTGAAGGTTATCGCTTAAAAAAGGAATCCCTAAACTTTAAAATTGACAATAAACACATCGGGCAACTTGCTGTGATGGATATATCTGGTCTAGGAGAATGGTTTGATAATTTAGAAGATAGACTGACTGAAAAACAAAACATTATTGCCAGTGAGGTTTTAAAAGAAATTCGAAAGCGTATTGGTTTTCTTCTTGACATTGGGTTGGATTACTTATCGCTCAATAGGCCTCTTCGGACACTTTCTGGAGGGGAGGCTCAGAGGATTAGACTAGCAACACAAATTGGGACCCAACTTGTAGGAGTGCTTTATATACTTGATGAACCTAGTATCGGGCTTCATCAAAGAGATAATGTCAAATTGATTAAAGCTTTACAAAATCTTCGTGATCTCGGAAATTCTGTCCTCGTTGTAGAACATGATAAAGACATGATGCTTGAATCCGACTTCGTGCTGGATATGGGACCTGGGGCAGGAAGGCATGGGGGGCATATTGTGGCTGCAGGCAATCCAAAGGAGGTATTAAAAACATCGGGAACTACCGCAAAATATCTCCTTAGGGAACTTGGTTTGCCAATTCCAAAAGTAAGACGAGATGGAAAAGGTAAATCTTTAATCCTTAAAGGTGCTAGTGGAAATAACCTAAAAAACATAGACCTGAAACTGCCACTAGGCACTATGATTTGTGTCACTGGAGTTTCAGGAAGTGGTAAAAGTACGCTTATCCATGAAACGCTATTCCCCCTACTGAGCAGAGAGTTTTATAGATCCAAAAAAGAGCCGATGGCTTTCAAAAGTATAGATGGGCTAAAAGAACTCGATAAAGTTATTGAGGTAGATCAATCTCCTATCGGTAGGACTCCAAGGTCTAATCCAGCAACTTATACAGGAGTATTTTCGGATATCAGAACCTTGTTTACAGAACTACCGGAGGCAAAAATTAGAGGTTATAAACCTGGGCGCTTTTCTTTCAACGTCAAAGGCGGGCGATGCGAAGATTGCGAAGGGGCAGGAATGAAATTGATAGAAATGGATTTTCTTCCTGATGTTCATATTCCATGTGAAACCTGCAAAGGAAAACGTTACAATCGAGAAACTTTGGAGGTAAGATTCAAAGGAAAATCCATTTCAGATGTTTTGGATATGACCGTAGAGCAAGCTGTAGAGTTTTTTGAAAATCAACCTAAAATCCTTCGGAAAATTACGACCCTAAATGATGTAGGACTCGGCTATATTACCCTAGGACAACATGCAACGACCCTTTCAGGTGGAGAGGCCCAGCGGGTAAAACTTGCGACAGAACTTTCCAAAAAAGACACTGGTAAAACTTTTTACATTTTGGATGAACCTACCACCGGTTTACATTTCCAGGATATTGATTTACTGATGTTAGTTTTGAATCGATTGGTGGATAAGGGGAATACTGTGTTGATTATTGAGCACAACATGGATGTTATTAAAATGGCAGATTATATTATTGATCTTGGTCCAGAAGGCGGAAATAAAGGTGGAAATATTGTGGTAGAAGGAACACCTGAGCAAGTTTCAAAAAACCAAAAAAGTCATACTGCTAAATTCCTACGATTAGAATTAAACCAGTGATCTCAATTAAAATCAAGCCTTTACTCCATTTATCACAATAAAAGAAATCAATCTTCTGTGATTTCTATCTTTGGCAGGGAATGAATAGATTCAGATTATATTGGATTTTACAAGTTTTTGGTTGGGGGCTGTTTGCCTTTGTAAATATTTTCTTTGCCAATTTATCTAAAGGAATCACTCCCGTTCAAATCTGGGCTTTCGTAGTACTAGCAGCCTTTTATTTAATCTCGACTCATTTTTTAAGATTTATAATTAAATCATATCATTGGTTTAAACTTGAAATTTCCCAGTTATTACTCCAGGCCTTATTGGCATTACTTGCATTAAGCCTAATAAACACCATTGCTCAAGTATTCATTAATCTGGCTTTTGGTACTTTAAATCCCGCCGAAGACTTTCAGTTTCTTGTTATTTCTGTAAATCTATTTTTGAGCTTCTTATTTTATGCAATATGGTTTTTGTCGTATTTTTTATTCCACTTTTTGGATAATTATAACACCTCGCTAAAGTATGAGGCTAAAATCAATGAAATCAGATTAAATCACCTAAAAAGTCAACTCAATCCACACTTTATTTTTAACGCATTAAACAGTGTAAGGGCTCTCGTCGACGAAGATCCGATGAAAGCAAAAACTGCAATTACCAGAGTTTCAAACATTCTGCGGTTTTCATTAATGATGGATAAAAAGCAAGTAATTGAATTTGAAGATGAATTAAATACAGTTAAGGATTACTTAGCACTTGAAACTATTAGATTTGAAGAACGATTAGAGGTATCGTATATTATTGAAGACGAATCTTACAGCTATAAAATACCGCCAATGATGCTTCAAACTATAGTTGAGAATGCGATCAAACATGGCATATCCAATTTAGTCAAAGGGGGAGTAATTGAAATTAAATGTCGTGAGGGAGTTGACGATGACCTTTATATTCAGGTAAAAAATAGTGGTAGACTTCATTCCACTCCGACTTTAAAAGCGAAAGGGGAAGGAGGGCATGGCCTTAGCAACACCCTTCAGAGGTTAAAACTCATTTATGGAAATAAAGGTACATTACGTATCTTTAACTCGGGAAGTCAATATGTAATCACTGAAATTAAAATCCCAAAACATAGGGTTAATTTAAAATAACAAAATCAAAATATATAATGCGAGCAATTGTAATAGATGATGAAAGACTAGCTCGAAAGGAGCTAATCACCCTTTTAAATCAATTGGAAAGTGTAGAAGTAGTCGGTGAAGCTGTTAATGTTGACGATGCCAAGGAAAAAATCGATCAGCTTAACCCTGATGTAATTTTTCTAGACATCCAAATGCCCGAAAAAACCGGTTTTGAATTATTGGAAGAATTAGATCAAGTTCCTCATGTAATCTTCACTACAGCCTACGATGAATATGCCCTAAAAGCTTTTCAAGTAAATGCTTTGGATTATTTATTAAAGCCTATTGAGCCAAAAAGATTGGAGGAAGCTATCAATAAGCTTTCTTTAAAAATAGATGCCAGTTCCAAAAAAGAAGAGTTTAACTATTCAGCGAATCAGAAAAAACTAACTCTAGAAGATCAGGTCTTCGTAAAAGATGGGGATAGATGTTGGTTTGTGCGACTTTCTAATGTGCGGCTGTTTGAATCAGATGGAAACTACATCAAAGTTTATTTTGACAATTTTAAACCGATGATCCATAAGTCACTCAATGCTTTAGATGAAAGATTGGATGAAAAATCATTTTTTAGAGCGAGCAGGAAGCACATCATTAATTTAGGATGGGTAGAAGGAATAGAGCCTTGGTTCAATGGAGGGTTAGTAGTAACACTTAAGGGCGGAGATAGAATTGAAGTAAGCAGAAGACAAGCTGCAAGATTTAAAGAAATGATGAGTCTTTAATCGGTGATCTTTTAACCAAGAACAAAATATTAATATTACTTTTCAAAATTTAATTCTGCATTTAAGTAAAATAAATGTTTTTAATTTTTAAATTAACTCAAATTAATCTTAACCGAATATCTCAAAGCATCTAATGAAAGAAGAGCGGATTTTAATAGTAGAAGATGAATTAAGTATTGCGGAGAATATCCAAGAAATACTGGAACTTCTCGGATATGTAAACATTGATATAGCCAATTCGGCAAATCAATGTATCAAGGTCATCAAAAAATATAGACCTGATTTGATATTTATGGATATCAAGTTGAAAGGTGATAAAGATGGAATCGAACTTGGGGAGATCGTAAAACAAATGGTTGACGCCCCTTTAGTTTATGTTACATCTTACAGTGATCCAACTATAATTGAAAGAGCTAAAAGGATTAACCCAGCTGGTTTTATCGTAAAGCCATTTAATACAAATGATATCCATGCGATCGTTGAGATTGTACTCTACAACAAAAGAACGAAGCCAAGTACGGAAACAGCTGCAGTTTCAGGAAATGAAAGTCCTTATTTAGTTACGGATGCGGTTTTTATAAAAGCAGACAATGCCTTTGAAAGGGTTCCTTATAATGACATTTACTATGTTGAAGCAAATGGAAATATGGTTAAAATATTTTCTAAAAAAAGAGAGTTTAGCATTCGTAAATCAATGAAAGAAATCGAGGATATTTTACCTTCTCAATATTTTCTTCGAGTGCAAAAATCTTACATTGTTCACTTAGGTCAGATTGAATTCTTCAACACCAAAGAAATTACGTTAAAACAAGGTGCCGTAGTGCAAGTTGGAAGACAGTATTATAATAGTTTCCTATCTAAGCTAAACACAATTACAGAAAGTTAATAAACAAAAGAGGTGAGCAAAACTCACCTCTTTTGATAACCAAACAATCAACCAAATTAACCCTTACGAGTAATTTTCTTTAAGATTCTACAGGCCTGAATACTAGATTTTCTTCTAATATCTCAGGCTTTAATGTTTCATGAGAAATGTGGTAAACATCACTCCTTTGTCCGATAGTATTTGTTGGTTTAGTATTTTCAAATCGGGCAGTATGTATATCTGTGTATGAGCTTGCTTCTGTTTTCGCTTTCCAAACTATGGTGAAAGCCATTAGTAAGCCAAGTGCAGCACAAATGTTTTTTTGGGATAAATATGAAGCTATCATGGCAGTAATAAGTTGGTTTAAATTCGATGTTTACTATATGCCAAAAAACGACCCAATTTTTCAAAATACTGATTTACAGGTATTTATGTGAGTATGCGAAAAATAGGATGTACAAAAGTGAACACTTCTCTGTCGGGTTCGAACAAAAAATACCAATTATCAGAGCATATTAGAGGTTACAAAAAAATTCAATTTTTTGCCGATTTAACAAAATTTTATTTTTTAAAACAAAAAAAGATGCTTCCATTACAGAAACATCTTTTTTCCTTAAATAGAGTTAATGCTTAAAGCAGCTCATTTGCAAGATTAGCCAATTCAGACCTTTCCCCTTTTTCTAATTTGATATGCGCATACAATGGGTGATCTTTTACCCGGTCAATTAAATATGAAAGTCCATTAGATTGAGAATCCAAATAAGGAGTATCAATCTGGAACACGTCCCCTGTAAATACGATTTTGGTATTTTCTCCAGCTCTTGAAATAATCGTTTTAATTTCATGTGGAGTCAGGTTTTGCGCCTCATCGACTATAAAGAAAATATTGGACAAAGAACGTCCTCGGATGTATGCCAATGGCTGAATAACCAATTTTTCCTGATTTACTAATTCGGTGATCTTTTGAAATTCTTTATCCGTGTCTTTGTACTGATTCTGAATAAATTTCAAATTGTCCCAAAGTGGTTCCATATAAGGATTCAACTTTGATTTTATATCTCCAGGCAAATATCCAATGTCCTTATTACTTAAAGGCACTATCGGTCTTGCTAGAAAAATCTGTTTGTAATCCCTTCTTTGTTCCAATGCCCCAGCCAAAGCTAATAATGTCTTCCCTGTACCTGCCACCCCTTGAATAGAAACCAATCTAATTCTAGGGTTTGTAATTGCATCTAAGGCGAAGGTTTGCTCTGCATTTTTAGGCTTAATATTATAAGCTAACTTCTTATCAACCCTTTCTAAAATATTTTCTTCAGGATTGAAATAAGCCAACACGGAATTTTTGTCACTTTTCAGAATATAATAAGCATTCGCTTTTCGCTTTCTTGTACCTAGAACTGTTTTTGCCTCGATATAACCTATTTCATAAAGCTTATTTATCGCTTCAGGATCTACATTTTCAAGTACATATTTCCCGGTATTCTCAAGTTCAGATATATTCTTGATT
This sequence comes from Algoriphagus sp. SE2, assembly GCF_039563885.1. Lineage (NCBI taxonomy): Bacteria > Pseudomonadati > Bacteroidota > Cytophagia > Cytophagales > Cyclobacteriaceae > Algoriphagus > Algoriphagus sp. SE2. Next base: position 95,237 of record NZ_JBCLWJ010000009.1, read on the forward strand.
TTACCAGTTTCATAATCCTCAGCTAAAAGCTCTAGGGACTTAGCCTTTAAGCGAAGATTTATATCCTTACTTACAAGAATAACCTTACGATTTTTCTCATGTTGTTTTAGATATAATGCAGCATTTAGGATTTTATGATCATTCTTTTCCTCTCCAAAAATTTCATTGGCGTTAATGTGATTTTCAGGATTCATCAGAACTCTAAAGCTTCCTTTGGTCTTCCCATTGAGAGGAGTCCAATTATGAATCATTTGATCCTTAGATAATTTATCCAAAAGCCGAATAAACTCCCTCGCCTCAAAATTCTTGGTATCATTGCCTTTCTTGAACTGGTCAAGTTCCTCCAAAACTGTGATCGGAATGACCACATCGTGTTCGGCAAAATTCATTATTGAGTTATGTGCATAAAGGATTACTGAAGTATCCAGCACAAAGATTTTCCGATCTTTCTCGGCTTTTGCTCTTGGCATGTGTACGGTAGGTTGTAATGGTACTGAGTAGGTTTAATTTAGATAAATAATGTCTGTATTCTTGCGATTTTTACAATTAATTATCCTTAAAAAAAATTAAAAAAAACCTATTTATTTGACTATCAAGCCAATAATAAAGGGCGACAAATAATTTAATCATCCTCTTTTACTTAGATTTTTAGAATTTAATTTAACAATGCTGCTATATCTTCTTGATCCAGACTTTTCATAAAGCTTTCCTCTGTACTTATCAATTCTCCTGCTAGGGCAAGTTTCCTGTTTTGGAGTGCCATAATCTTCTCTTCTACAGAATTTCTGCTTATAAATTTATAGATAATCACCTTATTCTCTTGCCCGATTCTGTGTGCCCGATCTATCGCCTGAGCTTCTACAGCAGGGTTCCACCAAGGGTCTAGAAGGAATACATATTCCGCTTTGGTCAAATTCAATCCCACCCCTCCTGCTTTTAAGGAAATAAGGAAGACCTTTATTTCATCCTTTTCCTGAAAGGCTTCAACTTGGCCCTGACGGTCTTTTGTCGACCCATCTAGATACGAAAACGGGATTTTTTCTTTGATTAAGTACTCTTTTACAATTGAAAGATGTCTAACAAATTGACTAAAAACCAACACTTTGTGCCCCTCCGAAATGGTAGATTGAAGCATGTAAGTGATATCTTCTAACTTACCAGATTCCCCATCATAATCATCTCTGACTAATTTGGGATGATTCGCAATTTGTCTTAGCTGTGTCAGTCCTCTTAGTAGGGTAAACTGCTGGGAGTTTCTTCCAGTAGCTTTGATATCAGAAATTATTTTTTCTCTATAATAACTCTTGACTTCCTCGTAAACTTTTTCTTGCTCGGTTGTCATTGCGGAGTATTTCACATTCGTGATTTTTTCCGGAAGATCTGTCGCTACTTGGGATTTAAGTCTCCGTAAAATGAAAGGCTTAATCATAGAATGGAGCTTAGTCGCTTTATTCTTATCATTTTGCTTTTCAATTGGCAATAAAAACTGTTTTTTAAATGAATTTTGTGTTCCTAATAATCCAGGATTTACAAAGTTCATCTGGGACCAAAGATCCATCGTACCATTCTCTACTGGCGTACCTGTTAATATCAGGCGTTGTTTACTTTTTAATTGATTGACAGCTGCAGCGATATTACTACCAGGGTTTTTAATTGCTTGTGATTCATCTAATATCACATAGTTGAAAAAGAAGCTTTTTAGAATTTCAATATCTAATCTGATGATACCATAGGAAGTTAGGACCAAATCATAATCGCTAAACCTCCAAGGATCTTTTATTCGATTGGTTCCAGTATAAACTAGGATTTTCAAATCAGGTGTAAACTTTCTTGCTTCCAACTCCCAATTGTAAATCAGGGATGTTGGCATGACCAATAACGAAGTTTGTCCTTGATTAACCTCCGCCTCATGTGCCAGCAAGGCCAGCGTTTGGACGGTCTTACCCAATCCCATATCATCCGCTAAACAACCACCAAACTTAAATTCATTTAAAAATCTGAGCCAATTATATCCTGCGTGCTGATAGGGTCTTAAAGTACCGGCAAACTTATTTGGAACCTCATAGTCTTCTATTGAATCAAAATCCCGCAACTGTTCAAGTTTTCTGCTCAAAGTCAATTGAACAAGGTTTCCAGATTCCAAAGTCTTCGCCAAAGCCAAGTGATGTTTACGCATCATTAGCTGGCCTGTATTTCCTTTGTCCTCCAAGAAAGAGAACAACTCGGAATAGTTGACAAACCAAGAGGCTGGAATAACTGCAAACTCTCCATTCGGAAGCTCAAACTCAGTTTTGCCCTGCACCAATAATTTTCGAAGCTTCGCAAAAGGCACAATATAAATCCCAAACTTTATTTGAGCATTTACATCAAACCAGTCAATATTTTCTTGCACTTCAATGGAAATCTGAGCCCTTCCAATATGGTATATTTTACCTTTTGAACTTTCTTTTTGCTCAAACTTAAACCCTTCAATCTCTAGTCTGTCCAAATGCTCACTGATCCAATCAAAGGCAGTCGTCTTGCTCATGGCACATTTTCCATGAACAAAAGTCAGCTCCCTATCGGCCAGGTAATTTATTATTGCTTTTTCCTTTTCCTTGCTTCTAATTACCTTATGAAAAATATAATGCTCTCCATTTTCTTCCAACCTCACTGAGTTATTGATCGATTCGGCCGAATCAAAAACATAGTCCCCATATTTATATTTTAATGAAAAGACCACTTGGTCCTCATTTGAATTTTCGATTCCCTCTCCAAAAAGATTTTGCCCAGAATTGGCAGGCAAATCAGTAATACAAAGAACGGGTTCCGGACTTCCCCTTTCGACTTTGATATCAAAACCTTGTGCATACACGTCAAATACGGACAGAAGCTGAGTAATAAACTTTCTATAATATTCTCGTTCAAAACGCTTATCAATGACTATGAATTTCTTTTTTAAGAAAGGCTTAAGTTTATTTCCATCGATCCCTTTTTCAAAACTAAATAGCATCTGGTTCACTACTAACCAAGCAGGATTATGGCAAACTAGATAACCATTTTTGTACTGCCAGTCTAGTTTTGCCCCTTTATATTTAATGGTCGGAAAATAATGTGTGTTTTCTTCATTTTTTCTAAAATGAAATAGTACCGTAGCTTTTTGATCTGTCACTTCTATTTCTTTCCAAATTGGGTTCCCATCATTCCCCATTTCAAAAAGTCTTTTCCCTTTTAGAAGAGGAAAAATCTTTGCTCTGGTAGTCTCCAGATTATCTTCAATCAGCTTTTGCATGGCCTCATTTCCGCCATTCTCATCATAAATCTTACGGAGGTATTCCTTTGCCTTAAGATTGCGTTTATTGTACTTTTTTACCACAGCATCTTGCTGCATATTATCCATGAGCTTTATTAATTCAAAATCAGCCTTATCCAATTTTGAGGAAAACTCGTGTGCATTAACATAACTTATATTTTGATGAGCTAAAGAAAGCCTCCCTTGCTCATCCAACTGAATCACAAATGAATCGAGTATTAGACCAAGGTATTCATGACTAAAAAGCGAGTAAATTATTTCAAATGGCTTTTCTGGATCAACTATCATATGTGAGATCTAAGAATAAAAGTACGGTCAATTATCAAAACTCGAATTCAATAAAAGCGACCAAAAATGAGTTAAAGGTTACATTTTGTTTTAAATGCAGCTTGAAAATTACATAAAAATTGATCACAAACGATGAAAAGGACCCATTTTTTAAGAAAAGTTGAAAAAAAGTAAAAAAATAAATTAAACGATTTTAGGGTTTCAACTTTGTTTAATATCACTCTCTTCACTAGTTTCTACTTTAGAATCTGGGTTTTCAACAGCAGGGATCTCAGATTTTTTCTCGCTATGCTCAGGGAAAAATCTCCCTTGGAAAATCAATATAATTGCCACTCCAATGAAAATGGAAGCATCCGCCACATTAAAGATCGGCCATAGAGCAGTATAATCTCCGCCCCAAATGGGAACCCACTCAGGAATGTAACCTTCCCAAATATCGAAATAAAACATGTCGACCACCTGTCCGTGAAACCAAGGAGATGGAGCATTATAAGGTGCATTGTTTAGCCAAACACCATAAAAAATAGAGTCTACTAGGTTTCCTATGGCTCCTCCAAGAATCATAGCAATACATACTATAAAAACAGGATGGCTCTTGTTTGATATAATGTGATATAAATAATAACCAATACCGGCCATTGCAACTAGACGAAAGGAAGTCAATATCAGTTTACCATATTCAGACCCTATTTCCATCCCAAAAGCCATTCCCGGATTAGTAGTATAATGAAGCTTAAACCAATCCCCAAAAATTGGAATCTGCCCAGGCGAACCAAAGTCCATTTCAAAATGGACTAGCATTTTTACTGCCTGATCTATCAAAATCACAAGTAACGAGATGCCAAAATATTTAACGTATTTATTCATTCTTTTCTTTTTGACCTCAGGCCTTTTCCACTTTTACAGCAATTTCAAAATCATCCATCTCCAAAGTTATTCCATCTTTGAGTTCATCTACCAAGGATATTTCCAAAGCTTGTGTTTCCGTTTGGATATATTGACCAAAACTTTCCACTGATGCATTGACAAGGTTTAGGGAGGAATCAATTGAAATATTAATTTTATCCTGAACCTCTAGGCCCATGTCTTTTCTCAGATTTTGTATTCTGTTCACTAAATCTCTAGCCACTCCTTCTTGTTTCAATTCATCTGAAATTGTTACATCCAAAGCTACCGTAACTCCAAGATCAGAAGCAACTGACCAACCAGGAATATCCTGAGAACTGATCAATACTTCTTCCAGCAGTAACTCAAGAGCTTCTCCCTCTACATCTATTGAAATCTTCCCTTCACCTTCGATCGTAGCAATTTCTTTTTGCCCCCAAGAATTAATTGCTGCAACAACAAACCTCATCTTTGGTCCTAACTTTTTACCTAAAATCGGCAAGTTAGGTTTAACACTTTTTACAAGAATTCCAGATGCATCATCGATAAATTCAATTTCCTTGATATTCACCTCTGATTTAATCAGTTCCTCCAAATGCTGAATTTGACTCTTTGTTTTTTCTTTTAAAACAGGAATTAAAATTCGTTGTAAAGGCTGACGTACTTTTACTTTCTCCTTCTTTCTTAAAGAGTGAACCAAGGAAGATATTGTTTGAGCCAATTCCATGCTCTCTTCAAGATCTTTGTTAATTAAAGAACTCTCCGCTTTCATCCAATTGGTCAAATGGATGGATTCTTTTGCTTCCTTACTTGACTCGGTCAGATTTTGATACATCCAGTCAGAATAGAAAGGCGAGAAAGAGGACATTAATTGAGTAAGAGTAAGCAGACACTCATACAAAGTCTCATATGCAGCTTGCTTATCTGAGTTCATTTCACCTCTCCAAAATCTTTTTCTAGCCAATCTTACATACCAATTTGACAATTGATCTACTGTAAAGCTCATGATCGCTCGAGTCGCTTTAGTTGCATCATAATTATCCATGGCCTCCTCCACTTCTTCAATCAATGATTGAAGTTTAGAAATAATCCATTGATCCAACTCCGCTCGATCATCGGTTAGAACTGCTTTGGATTTATCGTAAATAAACTCATCCAAATTCGCATATAGGGCGAAAAAGTTATAAGTATTTTGAAGTGTTCCGAAAAATCTTCTTTGCACTTCAGCAACTCCATCAAGATTGAATTTTAGATTATCCCAAGGGTTTGCGTTACTGAGCATATACCAGCGAACGGCATCAGGCCCGTATTCTTTTAAAGTCTTGAAAGGATCAATGGCATTGCCTAAGCGCTTGGACATTTTATTCCCATTTTTATCAAGGACTAAACCATTGGCAATTACATTTTTGAAAGCCACGCTATCAAATAACATCACCGCAATAGCATGAAGGGTAAAGAACCATCCTCTCGTTTGATCTACTCCTTCGGCTATATAATCTGCAGGATAATTGGCCTTGAAAATATCTTGATTCTCAAATGGGAAATGCCACTGAGCATATGGCATAGCTCCAGAATCAAACCAAACATCGATCAAGTCTGGTTCACGGAACATTTTTTCTCCTTTTTCAGAAACCAAGATCACATCATCCACATAAGGTCTATGAAGATCCAATTCTTTCCCTTCATAAGGTGACTTATTCATGAAGCCTTTAGCTACCGATTTTTCAATCTCAGCTTGAAGTTCAGCGATAGAACCAATACATTTCTCCTCTTTACCGTCTTCTGTTTTCCAGATTGGTAGAGGCGTACCCCAGAACCTTGATCTGCTCAGGTTCCAATCAACCAGATTTTCCAACCAGTTTCCAAAACGTCCAGTTCCAGTTGCTTCCGGTTTCCAATTGATGGTCTTATTCAATTCTACCAGTCGGTCTTTGTATGCTGTTGTTTTGATAAACCAGCTTTCTAAAGGATAATACAGAACTGGTTTATCTGTTCGCCAGCAATGAGGGTAACTATGCTCATATTTCTCTACTTTGAAGGCTTTATTTTCATTCTTCAAAATGATGGAAATGATGACATCCGTATTTTTAAAATCGGCCGCACTCTCATCATCTTCTGTATAATTCTTAACATAGAAATCATTTACTCCATACTCTTTATGAGCTGTGATTCCATGCTCTTTCATTTTAGCAAGAAGATATTCACCGACTACAGGAATGAACTTTCCTTGTCTGTCCACCACAGGAATTTCATTCCCTTGCTCATCTTTAATAAAAATGCCAGGTACATTATTTTGCACCAAAGTCCTAAAGTCATCCGCACCAAAAGCTTTTGCCAAATGTACGATTCCAGTACCATCCTCAGTAGTTACATAATCTCCTGAAACTACCGTGAAAGCAGGACTTGGAAGAGCTAAAGCTTCGATAGGGAAAAGCTGCTCATACTCCCAGCCAAGCATGTCCTTTCCTTTGAACTCTTCGATGATTTCAAAAGGAATCAATTTATCTCCAGCCTTGTAATCTCCGATTTCCAGATCCTTTGCTTTTGGATTGAGATAGGCATTTATCCTAGCCTTTGCCAAAATCACATTGCAAGGCTCGTAGGTGTATGGATTGAAAGTTTTCACTTTTACGTAATCCAAATTTTCTCCAATAGCCAAAGCTGAATTAGAAGGCAACGTCCAAGGAGTAGTCGTCCAGGCTAAGATATAGGTGTTATTCTGACCCTTTAATTTAAACTGGGCAGTGATGGATGTATCCTTAACATCCTTGTAGGTTCCTGGCTGATTCAGTTCATGCGAACTCAAACCGGTTCCTGCAGCAGGGGAAAATGGTTGAATGGTGTAACCTTTATAAAGAAGTCCTTTATCGTAAAATTTCTTTAGTAGAAACCAAAGCGTCTCAATATAATTCGAGTCAAAAGTGATATAAGGATCATCCAGATCAACCCAATAGCCGATCTTTTCCGTCAAATCATCCCATTCATTTTTGAATCGCATGACAGTTTCCTTACATTTCTTATTGTATTCCTCTACAGAAATCTTCTTACCGATATCTTCTTTAGTGATCCCCAATTCTTTTTCTACCTGCAGTTCTACAGGAAGACCATGGGTGTCCCATCCCCCTTTTCTTTTTACTTGGTAGCCTTGCAAAGTTTTATACCGGCAAAAGATATCTTTTAGCGTTCTGGCCATCACATGGTGGATACCAGGAGTACCATTTGCCGAAGGTGGTCCCTCAAAAAATGTAAAAGTTTCGGCTCCCTCACGGTTAGCGATGGATTTTTCGAAAATCTGGTTGTCTTTCCAATACTGAAGTACATTCTCCCCTATAGCAGGGTAGTCAACTTGTTTAAACTCTTTATATGTTTTCACAATATCCTTTCTTGTAGGCAAGTAGGTGATTTGATTCTGATTAGTGCTTTTTAGAATTTGACTCCAAATAACCTGAGAGTCTAAAACTGCAAAGAAAACCCTAAGGTTTCCATGCTCCTCAAAAGCAGGCACAAAGATAGTAGAAATCCCCCTTTTTGGGAGGGTGAATCGTAAAAAATGGAGATTCTGTAATTTTATGTTTTATATATAGCAGTCTTAATTTTATCTAGACGATCTGAATTACAAAAATTATTTGGCTACCAATAGTTAACTAAATGAGCCAAATAGACGATATAAAGCTCAATCTAAGAAAATCTTTTTTTATCAGCACTTTTACACCAGACGCATCTTCATTTGATTAGTGCTGCTTAAATTTCGATTCAATTGACTTCAATTAGTATTATGAAACTTAGCTTTTATTTATTTACAGGTTCTTTGGCTTTAGCTTTTGCCTGCTCTTCTCCAAAAACAACTGAAGAATCAGAAACCCCAGAACTTTCAGGTAATCCAATTGTAGATGGCTGGTATGCCGACCCAGAAGGGATTGTATTTGGAGACGAATATTGGGTCTACCCTACTTTTTCGGCAGGATATACTGACCAATTACACTTTGACGCTTTCTCTTCTAAAGACTTGGTAACCTGGAAAAAACATGAAAATATCCTAGACACCGCAGCGATCAAATGGGCAAGACAAGCCATGTGGGCTCCAGCAGCCATTGAAAAAGACGGACAATATTACCTTTTCTTCTCTGCAAATGACATCCAACGACCAAGTCGTCCAGGCTGGGATCCAAATAATGACATTAACCACTACGGTGGATTGGGAGTTGCGGTGGCAGACTCACCGGGAGGACCTTTCAAAGATCATCTAGGTAAGCCATTACTTTCGGAATTTTACAATGATGCACAGCCAATAGACCAGTTTGTATTCAAGGACACGGATGGAACTTATTACATGCTTTATGGTGGTTGGAGCCATTGTAACATTGGAAAGCTCAATGCCGGCTTTACGGGTTTTGAACCTTGGGAAGATGGAGAATTATTTCATGAAATCACTCCGGAAGGTTATGTAGAAGGACCTTTTGTATTTATCAGAAAAGGAAAATATTACTTTATGTGGTCAGAAGGCGGCTGGACAAATGACAGCTACAAAGTAGCCTACGCCATGTCAGATAATATCAATGGCCCTTGGGAAAGAATCGGAACTATTCTGGAATCCGACACAACCGTAGCAACTGGTGCTGGTCATAATTCCGCTTTCCAAAAGCCTAGAACTGATGATTGGTATATGGTATATCACAGAAGACCGATTCCAAATGAAGGAAGAGACCATCGGGTTACATGTATCGATGTGATGGAATTTAATGAAGATGGAACGATCAAGCCAATCAAAATGACATTCGAAGGGGTGGCAGCTAATCCAATAATGGAATAAAAACTAGATAAAAAGCACAATAATCAATCCAGTTGTTTTATACGCAACTGGATTTTTTCCTTTTTACTGTTTAAGTATTTTATATTTAAACTATTTATTATTATAACGTAACTGCATTTTTCAAAAATATGCCATTATCATTTAGATATCAGCTCTATTTTAAATCAAGATTAGTTTACTCTTATATCATAAATGGTTTAAAAGAAGCAGCTTGGCTCAAATCTTTTTTTGATTAATATGAAGCTGGCCAAACATGCAAAAGCAATACTAAGATTAGAAAACAATCTTCGCTTCAATTTTTTGACCATCCCGCTCAAAAGAAACTGTTGTCTCATCTCCCTTTTTGAAAGCACTTAATGCATTCATATAGCTCATCATATCCACAATTGTTGAATCCCCCAACTGTACCACAATATCTCCCTTCATCATCCCGGCTGCTTCAGCAGGCTTATCGACCGAAACACCATCAATCCTCATACCTTTCCCATCATAGAGATAATCGGGAATCACACCAAGAGAAACCGTAAATCTAGGAGAATCACCAGTACTGTCTTTAGTTTTGGTGAAAGCTAATTTTGGTTCCGAATCCAACTGATCAACTAATCGATCAATATATTTTACAACTAGAAGCAACCCATCATAATTAATCAATTCCGAATCATCGGAGGGTTTATGATAATCTTCATGTTGACCAGTAAAAAAATGTAGAACTGGCAAATCCTGTAAATAGAAAGAGGTATGATCTGATGGTCCAACACCCGATTCTGAAGTTACAATTTTTAAGCTATCCGAATTCACCTGATCAAATACAGGATTAAATGAAGGGCTGGTCCCTACCCCATTTATAGCGAGTGTTTTTTCTTCATTCATTCTTCCCACCATATCCATATTGATCATAAAATTCACAGTCGAAAGATCAATCGTTGGGTTCTTCACAAAATAGTTTGAGCCCCAAAGACCATTTTCTTCGCCTGAGAATGCGATCAGAAGGAAATTAGAATTATGTTTTTCATGCTTTAAAATTTTTGCCAAAGCAAGCAAAGCTGCTGTGCCACTTGCATTATCATCAGCTCCATTATGAATTGCCGAATCTCCTCTATGCAGGGAGCCGCTTCCCCCCATTCCCAAATGGTCAAAATGAGCTCCAATCACAATGGTATTTTCTGATTGATTATCAATAAACCCAACAACATTTCTTCCTGTAATTCCTTCTCCATCCGTACCGATTACTGCCTCTTCATGTGGATTGGTAGGCTTCGATACAGTAAATGGTTGAAAGAAACCTTCCGTTCCCTTTGGATCCAAACCAATTTTTTGGAATTGATCAGCTAAATAATCTGCAGCTTTTACCTCTCCTTCCGAACCAATTGCCCGGCCTCCTAACTCATCCGCTGCCAAATACGAAACATCTTTTTCCAATCCATTTTTTAATTGTGTGTCAGTTGGAGTCTGATCACAACCAAAAGTAAGGAGTGATCCTAATAGAATAACGAGCGTATATCTGGCTTTTTCTTTCATGCTTTTTGAATATTTACGGCAAAGATAATAATCATTATCTTCGCCCTGCTATTAAAAATTTTAATCCTATGAAACAATTATTTGTTGCTTTGGTGCTGTTGAGTTTTGCTTGCAACCAAAAAACCGAGGTACAAATCGAGAATGAAACCGAGGTTCATTCAGCTTCTGACTCTCTTTTACTTACCACGGAAGAGATGAAATATTTGAAAAACATCAAACAGCTGACTTTTGGTGGTAATAATGCCGAGGCTTATTGGTCATTTGATGACAGTATGTTGGTTTTTCAATCTGATTATTCTGAATGGGGTGTTGAATGTGATCAGATTTTTTATACCAATTGGAGGGAAGATGATCTAAAAAACAATCATCCAAAACGGCTCAGTACGGGCTTGGGGAGAACTACCTGTTCTTACTTTCTTCCTGATAATAAAACCATTGTTTATGGATCAACTCATTTAGGAGGAGACAATTGTCCTCCAGTTCCAGAGGATAGAACCGATGGTAAATATGTTTGGCCAATCTATGAAAGCTTCGATATTTTCACAGCAGATATGGAAGGGAATATCCTATCTCAATTAACAGACGAACCTGGCTATGATGCGGAAGCTACTGTTTCCCCAAAAGGAGATAGAATTGTTTTTACTTCTATTAGATCCGGTGACTTAGAACTCTACACTATGAATCTTGACGGTTCGGATGTAAAACAAATCACGTCAGATCTTGGCTATGACGGCGGCGCATTTTTCTCCCCTGACGGAAGCAAGATCATTTGGAGGGCTTCCAGGCCATCTTCTGAGGAGGAAATAAAAGAATATAAGGATCTATTGTCTGAAGGATTAGTAATGCCAACAAGCATGGAACTATACGTTGCCAATGCTGATGGGTCAAATGTGAAAAAACTCACTGATCTGGGAAAGGCAAACTGGGCTCCATTCTTTCATCCTTCTGGTGAAAAAATAATTTTTGCTTCAAACCATCAAACTGAAAGAGGGTATCCGTTCAATTTATTTATGATAAATCTTGATGGAACAGGATTGACAAGGATAACCCATGACGGCACATTTGATGCATTTCCGGTTTTCTCAAATGATGGGAAATACTTAGTGTTTTCTTCGAATAGAAATAATGGAGGAACAAGGGATACCAACCTTTTTGTAGCCGAATGGATTGGTGATTGATTATTAAGTAGAATTGCACTAAGACAGCTCTATCTTCATAGTATCAGAGGACATTCTAACATAATACCTATTCCCATGGCTGACCAAGAATATTTCGGGAAAAAATGAAAATCATTTATAATTGTTACTTCGATTTCAACAAGCCTTGGCATGAAATAAAAATTAAAAAATATTTTATCCGTATATTTCAAATATTAAAAGAATCCCTTTTTATCTACCCAAATACTAGAAAAAATGAAAATCATAAAATCAAATTTCAGAATAGCTTTTATTATCCTTTCAATTTCAGCATTAACTTTCACTTCATGTGGAGGTAAAAAAGATGCTAAAAGTGAAAACCAAACAGAGCAATCAGAAGGTGGTGAGCATCCGTCAGAAGAAGGTGAACATCCGACAAATGAAGAAAGTGAACATCCTACTGAAACTGATAGCACAGAACATCCTTCATCTGGTGAAGAACACCCAACAGATAATTAATTTGAATAAAAAAAAGGGCTCCGTTTGGAGCTCTTTTTATGATTCTATTTTTCGTTGAAACGAAAAACGAGAGTTTACTTTAACTTCTTTTCCATCTATTTCCAGGTATGGGTAGGCCAAAAAATTGATGGCTCCTGCTTTTGGACCCGGATTGATTTTTAGATCTCTCCCACGACTCAACTCTATCCTGTTAGCAGGATGCCTCCCGAAATAGTATGTTGCAAGTGCTGTGTATTTATTCCCTTCACTGATATCTACAGGCCACCATTTTCCATCGGCATAAAATTCGGCCCAACAATGATATCCGTCTATTCCTCCTTCATTTCGATCTGAGGGGATTGAAGCTCCGATTGCAAATCTTGCCGGAATATTTACAGACCGTGCTAAAGAAATAAAGAATGAATGAAACTCAGTACAGTTTCCAGTTTTGGAATCACAGGCATAGTTAGAATCTCCGTTACCATAATTACCAAATTTCATATAGCGCATATTATCGATAATATAATCGTAAAGTACACGCGCCTGTATCAGATGTGAATCATTTATTTTATCACCGATTTCTTCTTTTGCTATCTCCTCAAAACGACCCCCGGTGGGCATAAGCTTAGTAGATGCCAAATAAATAGAGAGATCTGGTTCTGAAGCATTATATGGACCCTTTTCCTTTCTTTTTACAGTATACTTTAAATTGATCTCTTCGCCAGAATTTTCAGGGCCCAGTTCCAAAAACAACAAGGTATTGCCAAAATTCTCTTCTTTAATTTGTTTGGCCCCGTCAGGTATTTCCATGCTTAAAAGCTCGATTTCTTGGAAATCATCAGACTCAGCTAAAGGAATCCACATTTTGGCTGATCCTTCCAGTTGGGGAATTTGAGCAGAATAGTAGAATTCAAACTCATCTCTTCCTTCCACTACTCCAAGCAAATCATTATTGGATTGTTCTAAAGGTAGCTTAAACCAAGTTTTATCCTCCTTGTTTTGCTTCCAAGAATAAAAAGGCTTTCCATTGAATTTATGAACAGACGTAGATGTAACGTACATGGATCCTGGCTCACCTTCCATAAAAAAATCAACGTCATAAACATCTCCGCTCTCATCAACTAAATCCACACAGGCAAAATGACTATTTGGACCAAGATTCGATAAATATTCGGTATGTACTCTTACTAATTTCATTTTTAAATCGTGTTGCTCATCCTTTACAGGGAATACTCCACCATTCTCCTCTGTTTTATCTGCTATAAAAGCCTTAATACCTTCTTCAATTTCCGCAATGCTAATTTTTTTGGTTGGTTTCAGTGATTTCTCATCTTCTAATTGTTTAGACATCGTATCATTTGACTCACTATTAGTGGCAGATTGATTACAACTAAAAGAGAATATTGATCCAATTAGAAAAAGTAGAATGTATTTAATCTTATGTTTCATATTTTCATCCGATTTAAATCAAAGATAATAATCATTAGTGAGCCAAATAAATTCTCGTTCACTTTCAGTTCGCTGGATGCTATATTTTAATTTATTAAACTAAAGCACTATTTCCATTAAACCCTTACATTCAAATAGTTTTATTTCTTTCGCGAGGAAAGTGAATAAAGCTTATACTTAATCAATTGATTGAAAGCGATTGGTTTCTTTTACCAAACTTTAAAAATCAAAATTGAATATTTAATCTATTCCAATCTCGTATGAATGGGAAAAATTAATGTCACGATAGAATTAAATCATATAAAAAGACATCTTCGAGAAAAAAAATAATTGGCAAAGGGGGATTAGCTGTTCTAAGTTCAAAAAAAGCTGCTAGTAATAATGACTTGTGTCCTGTCACTTTTGAAAGACAAATAAAGCCTATCATGCTGGCCCATTGTACACCTTGCCACTTCCCAGGGGGTGAAAAAGATCAACTCGATACTTACGATCGAGTATTATCAAGAATTGATGACATCTTAGATCGAACGCAAAGAGATACTGCTGGAAAGGGCTTCATGCCATTTAAACTTAAGAAACCAGCGCTAAGAGAAGGGGAATTAGCGATATTTTTTAAATGGATGGAAGATGGGATGCTTGAAAAATAATTGCACAATTGAGAGCAAAAATAAAGTAAACTGATCCTATTTGCTTTTGAAATTAATATTATAGATATGGAATCTTTATCTATATTTTAATTCGATATGAAAAGGTTAGGCAAAATATTATAACGGTAATAGTTTTTTGACAGTTATTTATTTCTAATTTTCAGACAAATCACTACATTTCAAAAATTTTCCATTTGGGCTCAAATTTTTGAACTATATAACCCAATGAACTTTATGAATTTAACTCCCTAACCAAAGCTCTATGAAAACACGTTACCTATTACTGATCACAGCATTTGGATTGATCATATATCAATCTTGTACAAGTACAAAAAAGGCGACTACATCCTCACTTTCTGAAGTTACTTATGATAAGGATATTAAGCCAATTATGATTGCAAGCTGCACACCTTGCCACTTCCCTGAGGAAGGAAAGAAAAAATATCTTGACACCTATAATTCAGTAGCTTCAAATATTGATGATATTATTAAAAGAATAAAATTGCCACAGGATAATGAGGACTTCATGCCATTTAAGTTAAAAAAGCCTGCTTTGACGGAAGAGGAGATTGCACTTTTTGAAGAATGGAAAAAGAATGGAATGGCACGGAAATAAAAGCTGATCACCTTAAAATCTTAGACCACTAGATAAAATCTAGTGGTCATTCCTTTTTTAAATTAACGGGATAAATAATTAACAATAGGTGATTCTTTGATATTCTAAACCTATTTGCCTATTTTCTGACCCTCTTTAGCCCAAAATATCTCGGATTTTATTCTTCAATCGTCGATTTAAGACTTTTTATTATTCAATCTTACACCTATGAAAAGATATACCAAGCTAATACTGCCTATCCTCGTTACCCTAACACTAATTATTCTAAAAATTTACTTAAAGGAATATTCTAAAGATTGGGAAGGTATTTTTTCATATCTGCCCCACCTAAATACTGTTCTAATAATTTCGGGTATAGCCTGGTCACTTATTATTCTAATTAAAATATTTAAGATTACTTTTTTGAAGCAATTTGACATTTCAAAGGAGGATAATCTTAAGGCTAGAAAAGTTTATACCCAGATAAATATACTTCAGAAGGTCGCCAATTTTATTATTATAATATTCGGTGTGGGGGTTGTCTTGTTGTCATTTGACTCCATACGGCAGATCGGTGTAGGCTTATTCGCCTCGGCAGGTGTAGCTGGAATTATTATTGGTTTTTCCGCTCAAAAAGCTATCGGAACATTGATAGCAGGTATTCAAATAGCTATAACCCAACCCTTCCGATTGGAAGATGCGGTTGTGGTGGAAGGTGAATGGGGCTGGATAGAGGAAATTAACTTAAACTACATAGTGGTTCGAATTTGGGATTTAAGAAGACTCGTGTTACCGACAACTTATTTCCTTGAAAAACCATTTCAAAACTGGACTCGAACTTCCGCAGACTTATTAGGATCGGTATTTTTATACACCGACTACACGATTCCATTTGATGAACTCCGAAAAGAGTTGGATCGAATCCTAGAAAAAACTGACCTCTGGGATAAAAAAGTAAAGGTATTACAAGTAAGTGATACAAAAGAACATACTGTCGAAACAAGAATCTTAGTCAGTGCAAAAAACTCTCCAACCGCATGGGATTTAAGAGTATATGTAAGAGAAAAGATGATAGAATTTATTCAAAAGAATTACCCAGAATGTCTTCCTAAAACACGGGTGGAAATGGAAAACCCGAACTTTAAAAATTCATAGGCTAAATTATATCTTCTACATTCATCCTAGGTATTCAATTTTAGGTTGACCCTATCCTTTTTTGTTTTCTTAATCATCCCTAGTGAAAAATCCTGGAATTCTTCAATGACAAAACCCCTATGAAGCGTTTAGTATTTGAAACAAGGGATAACTCTTCCTCTTTGATTTCTGCTCTTCTGATCTCCCCATAAAAAGGTATATCGAATTGATATTTCATGAGCTCCACCACTGTTCTTTAATCCCAGTTTGGATGTAGTTACATCATAGGAATACCCTATATCCAAACCGCTTTCTAGCGAAACTCCAACTAACCCAATAATTGCTTCATTATTTGGAAGTGAATTTTTGGTAGGTAATCCTCGATACCAAAGTCCAAGAACCAATGGTTCAAGAAATAACTGAGCCCCTATATCTAACTGGCTAAATGGATCTTGTTGCTTATAATTAAAGGCGAAAGAAATGGATCTTTCAGAATAGGCGTGGGTAAAATAATCTCTTTCTCCATTTCCTAAATCAAACTTAACTCCTCCTTGGGCAGATAGCTTCATGGGAAGTTTTGAAATTTGTCCTTCTACAAAAGATCTGTTTGGCTCAGATAAATGATGAGCGGAAACCCCAAACCAATATTTATCAGAATAAATCATCCCTCCTACTGCATAGTCCATAAAACTATATTTAGAGTCTAGCGGGACTCCGTCGAGTTCATCTGTAATCCCACCAACAGTCCCATTAATGATATCTATCTGACTTCCAAAAACCAAGTCAGAGAAAAAAGCATTTCGCTGCATGTAACTGACTTGGCCTCCTACTCTGAAAAACAAATCTTCACTAATTTGTAATCGATAGGCATAAGACAAGCCAATTTCATTGGTGGAGAGTTGAGCCATACTTTCTTGGCTCCCATTAAAAATCAACCCTATTCCAGAATTATAATCGAAAATATAATGGTCTATGTAGGCTGAATAGGAGTTGAAACTCTGATCCAAACCTGGCCATTGATTTCTGTAATTAATTCCAATTCGGGTAAGTTCACTTGAGCCGGTTAATGCAGGATTTAAATAAAGTGGCGCAGCATAAAATTGAGAATACTGCGTATCCTGAGCATAGATATCCAACTGTACAAAAAATTGTACGATTAAAAACACACATATGCCTAAGGTCTTCCTCAACATAATCTTCATCACGATCCCATTACGGCAAAGTTAAACTAAGTGTAACGGAAAACCGTGAATTTAAATTGAAATGTAGGTTGTGAAACTACTAGGGCTTATGATTGAGGCTTACAATCTTATTGGGTTCCAAACCATCTTGACAAAACACAATTTTAATGCATTTCAAGTGCCAATACTTATGATCGGTGTTCAATAATTATACCAAAGAAGTTTATTATTAAAATAATTCTGGCTAAATATCCAAAATTACCTGATGACGCAAAAGGTCATGAAATTCTTCTCTTTTTCGTATCAAATGAGCTTTTCCTTCCCAAACCAAAACTTCAGCAGGTCTGAGTCTTGAATTATAGTTTGAGGCCATACTAAATCCATATGCACCCGCATTCTTAAACACCAAGAAATCCCCTTTTTTAACTTTTCCAATTTTACGATTCTTGGCCAGCGTATCGGTTTCACAGATATAGCCTACCACATTGTAGGTCTCCTGATCCCCATCGATATTGCTGAGATTATACACATCATGAAAAGCATCGTACATCATAGGTCTTATCAGATGGTTTAAACCCGAATCCACTCCTACGAAAGTAAGCTGTGGCGTATTTTTTACCACATTAGATTCCACAATCAAATAACCTGACTCACTTACCAGAAACTTCCCCGGTTCGATCCAAAGCTCTAATTTTCGCCCATACTTCGTACAAAACTGCTGAAATGCCTCTGATACAATCCGACCAACTTCATGGACATCTGTGGAAGGATCACCCTCTTTGTAAGTCACTTTGAAACCACCACCGAAATCCAGAAATCTGAGATCCGGGAAATTCGTAGCAGCCTCAAACAACACATTTCCACCTTTCAGGAAAATCTCAGCATCTAAAATATCAGATCCAGTATGGATATGAAGACCTACAATCTTCAAATCAAATTTTTTCACAATCACTAAGATATCGGTCAGCTGCTCTATCGAAATCCCAAACTTGCTTTGAACATGACCCACAGAAATCTTTTCATTTCCACCAGCCATAATATGGGGATTGATCCGAATACAAGCAGGGATAGAATTTCCATAGGCAGCTCCAAAATCCTCCATTAAGGAAATACTGTCTAGGTTTACCATGACTCCTAATTCCACCGCTTCCTGCACTTCCCGGAAGTTCACCCCGCTTGGAGTATACATGATTTCAGCAGCAGAAAAACCAGCCTCCATGCATATCTTAATTTCTTCAATCGAAACTGCATCAACCTCTGCTCCAGCTCTTTTTACCAGTTTCAATATATTGACATTGGTAAGAGCTTTTGTAGCGTATTTTATTTTTAAGGGAACCTCTGAAAATGCCTGTTTCAGTGTTTCAATTTGGGATATTATTTTCTCCCCGTCATAAACATAGACAGGCGTACCGAATTTTCTAGAAATAGACTCCAAGGAAACTCCCTGAATAGAAATAGGATTTTGAGATACTGGCATGTGCTTAAATTTGCGATCAAAGATAGCCAAATAACAAAAAAAGGAGGCATAAGCCCCCTTAAATGTAATTAAGAAATCATGCCTTAAAGAACGGAATCAAATTTCAATTTGTTTACACAAGAGCGAACCCATTCTTAATGATTACCAGTTAAATATTGTTAAGCAATTTATCGCGCTTTATAATCAGGCTAAATTTGTATAATGTCTAAAGGAAACATAATTCTTATCATTGTTTTGATGTCCCTGGCCAGCTTTGGCTTAATGGGCTTTCAATACTATTGGGTTAGAAATGCCGTCCGGATAAATAGAGAACGTTTTGATCAAAACGTTTACATGGCTTTATCAGGGACGGTAGAACAACTGGAAAAAGGGGAAACTTCTGATGTTTTATTAAGCTCATTAATGAAAGACCCTGTTTTACAAGAATCCTTATTTGAAAAAATTGAACCCATTACTTTTCAGGTGCAGCAAAGATCAGTGTATAGGAGTCGCCCCTCCATAGTTGATACGATGCTAACAGATAAAGCTCCTGAAGTAAGTCCTACCTTTCGAAGAATATTGGAGTCCAGAGGTTTTGATATGAGTGCGTTGAAGGAATTGGAAATGTTTTTTGCCTACATGACGCCTGAGCTTGCCTCAAGTTTATTCACACCGGATGAAATGGCCATTCTTTTAGAAGAGAAGGAAAGACAATTAAGCTACCTCAGCAAAGTAGAATCTGCTCCAAACAGGCCAAATAGGATGGTAACTCCAGTTCCTGAAGTAATGACAGAAATAAATATTACAGATGATATTCTAGATAAAATCAGGAGAGCAAATTTAAAAATCGATATGGTGGAAAGGACTTGGAATGAATTAGCAGCAGGTCAAAAAGCTATCCTAGATCGACTTGATACCCTTCAGGTAAGAGAACTACTCGGGAATCATTTATTAGAAAGAGGAATTGAAGAATCTTTTGAATTAGGACTGATGAAAGATAATGGGGAAGTTTTGCCTTTGGGTCCGGTTACTGATCAAAAAACTTTACTTCAGGATGGGATTAAGGCTAAATTGTTCCCCAATGATATTTTAGGCAAAGAAAATTTCCTCTATATCTTTTTCCCGGAAAAAAACTATCATGTTATTAAACAGGTTTGGGCACCTATCTCCAGTTCGATCGTCTTTATCGGAGTCATTATTTTTTGTTTTATATACGCCATTAAAGTAATCATTAGGCAAAAAGCGCTATCTGATACCAAAAATGATTTTATCAACAATATGACCCATGAGTTCAAAACTCCGTTAGCAACAGTAAGTCTTGCAGTGGAAGCGCTACAAGATCCTGAACTATCCACTCAGGATAAATTCAGGAACCGGTACTTGGGGATTATTAAAGATGAAAACAAAAGATTGACAGCACAAGTAGAAAAGGTTTTACAAGCTGCCGCACTGGATAAACAGGACTTCAAATTAAAGATTGAACCATTGAATCTAAGTGAATTATTGGAATCAAATATGCAGCATATCAGCCTTCAGGTTGAAAATAAAGGGGGTACCCTCGAATTCAGGGATAGGCTTAAAAACCCAACTATTGAAGGGGATGCATTTCATCTGACACATATTTTCAATAATATGTTGGACAATGCGCTCAAGTACACTCCAAATGCCCCTAAAATTAAAGTAGAGGCCTTTGAAGATTATGATCATTTCATAATTAAAATTCAGGATAATGGCATTGGGATGACTAAAGATGCCCAAAAGAAGATTTTTGATAAATTTTATAGAGTCCCCACAGGAAACGTTCACGATGTGAAAGGTTTTGGATTGGGATTATCATATGTAAAAACCATGCTTGAAGCACATCAAGGAGGCATTCAAGTGGAAAGTGAAGTTGGAAAAGGAACCACGTTCACCATAAACTTACCCAAAAAGCAATGAGCAAAGCGAAACTACTAGTCGTCGAAGACGATACAAACTTGGGAGATATTCTCCAAGAATATCTAGAAATGAAAGGCTATGAACCCACTCTCTGTAGAGATGGTGAGGAGGGCTGGAACAAATTCAAAAAGGATAAATATGACCTATGTCTCTTGGATATTATGATGCCCAAAAAAGACGGTTTTACCTTAGCCAAAGAAATAAAGAAAGTCCAGGAGGATTTGCCAGTTCTATTTTTGACAGCAAAGAATCAAAAGGATGACATTATTGAAGGACTTAAAATAGGCGCTGATGATTATATTACCAAGCCTTTCAGTATGGAAGAACTGCTGCTTAGAGTAACAGCAATTTTAAGAAGAACACAAAAAAGCACAGAAATCAGCCCTTTAAAAATCTACAATTTTGGTGATTTTGTCCTTCACTATGATGAACAATACCTAGAAGGTCCAAAGGGAAAGCATAAGCTTACTTCAAAAGAGAATGAGTTGATTCGGCTTTTGGCTTCTGAAATCAATAAGCTTGTAAATCGAAGCCATGCATTAAAACAAATTTGGGGAGATGATAGCTACTTCAATGCGAGAAGTATGGACGTTTATTTAAGTAAGATCCGAAAACTACTGAAAGACGATCCTAAAGTTCAAATCATTACCGTACATGGTGAAGGATTTAAACTGATTGTCAGTGAAGAATAAAACAAAAGCGGAGATGGATTCATCTCCGCTTTTGTTTGATCCTTATACTAAACTCGCTCCAATACCATTTCCCTCAGGAAAAGTTACTTTTTCAGGAGTAATAGTAACCCCTCTGGCCGGGTCTTTTGACAAAAGCATTGCACCATCCATATCTACATAATCCAACAATGGTGCAATATGGGCTATGGCCGTGATTCCAATGGACGATTCAGTCATACAGCCAACCATGGTTTTCATCCCCAATGACTTTGCTTCATGAATCATCCTAAGACCGGGAGTGATTCCTCCTGCCTTAACTAGCTTCACATTTATTCCATGGAATAAACCATGACATTTTTTGACATCAGCTTCTATGATGCAGCTTTCATCTGCAATAACAGGTAATTCAGAATGGATAAAAACTTCCTTCATTCCATCTAAATCGTCTTTACCCAATGGCTGTTCCATAAACTCCACGCCTAGTTTCTTGAGTTCGCCCGAGTATGAAATCGCCTGCTCTGCTGTCCATGCACAATTGGCATCTATGCGAAAAATAGCATCTGTATGTTTTCTCAACTCGCGCACGATTTCCAAATCATCGTCTGTTCCCAATTTAATCTTATAAATAGGCCAATGCACTTCCTTCATTTTAGCCACCATTTTTGGCACGGTATCAATACCAATAGTAAAGTTTGTAGTAGGAATATTTTTAGGATTCAACTCTAAATACTCATACAGTTTTTTGCCTTTTTTCTTGGTAAATAAGTCCCATGCTGCCATATCCAAGGCACATTGGGCAAAAGGATTTACCTTAAAGTTATTCCTTCCCAACTCCCAAAGATGTTCTGGTGTATCCCATTCTCCAGCTTCGACAATGTCACGGGAATCATCCAGACTTTTACTCATATTCTCGACGGTCATGCCATAAAAGGGATTAGTAGTAGACTCGCCAAGTCCGATTAAACCATCCTCTTCAAGTTTGACAATCAAGGTATCCTGAATATCTCTACTTTGGTGAGCAATAGTAAACGTATGTTTTAAGGGGAGATCTTCGACAAAATAAGATAGCTTCATCAGTTAATTTAATTTTTGAGCTTTGGACATGTATATTTTAAATGACATTGGCTAGTTTTACTTTTCAATTCAAAGAAAATCCTACCATCATGAGTTATTCTAAGGGCTTTTATTACAGCATTTTTTTGCTGTTTTTAATTTCACTAATTGGGTGTAAAACTGCAAATAAAAATGCAACCGAACCACTTTCTATTTCAACTTTAGAGTCGGCACACCAAAAATTTAAAGAATCTGCTATCACACATCGCCGATTTAATCATGCAGATCTCCAGCCATTGATTCAAAAACATGCTTCTCAATTTAATGTCACCAATTTGGGCAGCTCTATAGATGGAAGAAGTATATCAAGTCTGGATTGGGGAACGGGAGGAACAAAAGTGATGCTTTGGTCCCAGATGCATGGAAACGAAAGTACTGCGACCATGTCCCTTTTTGACTTGTTTAATTTTCTGGAAGGAAGCGGAGATGAATTCGATGAGATCAGAAACACCTTAAAAAGTGGATTAAACATCAAGTTCATCCCAATGATTAATCCCGACGGTGCTGAAGCTTTCAAAAGAAGAAATAGTTTGGATATAGATTTGAATAGGGATGCAATTTCGCAAATATCTCCAGAAGCTATAATTCTCAAAAAAGCGAGAGATGATTTCGAACCAGAATTTGGATTTAATCTTCATGATCAGCAAGTTTATTACAATGTAGAAGGTACTCCAAAGCAGGCAACTATTTCCGTTTTGGCACCAGCATTTAATAAAGAGACCGACATCAATGAGGTTCGAAAAAGAGCAATGCAAACCATCGTGGGAATGAATGCGGTTTTACAACAAGTGGTGCCTGGGCAAGTTGGAAAATACGATGATGCATTTGAACCTAGAGCTTTTGGGGATAACATTCAGAAATGGGGCACTAGTACCATTCTCATCGAATCAGGGGGCTATTGGGGAGATCCAGATAAGCAATACATCAGACAACTTAATTTCATGATTATTTTGGATGCGTTGTATCAGATTGCAACAAAAGGTTACGAGCAATATACTACGGAGCAATATTTTGCTATTCCGGATAATGATTCACAGCTGGCTGATTTACTGATCAATGAAATGCAAGTGACGGTAGAGGGGAAAAAATACCCTATTGATATGGTCATCCGAAGAAGAGAGTCCGAAATACCCGGTAGCTATTATGTTTCGGGTTCGATTGATGATCTGGGTGATATGCAGGTTTACTTTGCACAGGAAACATTAGATGCTAACGGACTTGAATTCGTAGAAGGGAAAGTTTATGAAATTCCGTTTGGGAATATTTCGGAATTAGATGAAACCAAATCAATGGATTTATTGAAGCAGGGATTCTTGGCTATAAGAGTGAAAAACGGTGAGCCAAAAGAGCTGCATCATTTACCAATTTTAGTTTTAAAAAGTGTTGACACCTTCCCTAGTGTATGGACGACCGGATCAGCTCCAAATTTCTACCTTGCAAAAGAAGGGGACTTAAAATATGCAATTGTAAACGGATACCTAATTGATCTGGAAAATCCTAAAGAGCAACTCTTTATGCAAAGAATTTATTAATTGTTAATTAATGTTTTTCCAAACTTAAAACCCGCTTCTTGGCGGGTTTTTTGATTATTGAAGCTTATTATTCTTATTTTCAAGTATTGATTTTTCTGCCCTATGAAAAACAACCTATCCGCAATACTCTTTGCCTTAGCTATCGTCATCGCATCTCTTGTTTTGGGGAATGCTATAATGAACAGAAATCGTCCCCAAGGTACAATTAATGTTACTGGTTTAGGGGAAAGCAACTTTTCCTCTGACCTGGTCGTTTGGGAAGGGAACTTTACCAGAGAAAGCTTTGACCTGAAATCAGCCTATTCCGATCTCGAAAAAGATAAAAAACTGGTTTCAGATTATTTGATTTCAAAAGGAATCCCTGCCGAGAAGCTTATTTTCAATGCGGTCAATACCAATCCAAAATATCAGCAAAACTACTCGGATGATGGGCGTTATCTCGGACAGACCTTTGATGGTTATTCTTTAAATCAGTCCCTTAAGATAGAATCTACAGAGGTAGAGAAAGTAGAAAAGATCAGTCGAGAAATTACTGAACTCTTAAATCAAGGAATTGCATTTTATTCCCAAACACCAAGATATTATTACACGGGATTAGAATCTCTGAAATTAGAAATGATCGCCAAAGCTACCGAAGACGCAAGAATTAGAGCTGAACGAATTGCGGAAAACTCTAAGGGAGAATTAGGCGACTTGATTTCGGCTAACATGGGTATCTTCCAGATTACAGGACAAAACTCTGGAGAAGATTATTCCTGGGGTGGCACATTCAATACGGCAGATAAAAACAAAACTGCTTCCATAACCATGAAGCTGGTTTTTGAAGTGGATTAAGAAATCTTTTGTTTCAAACAATTTTGATACCTAGCGCCTTAACAGTAGGTGAAAGCTCTTCTTATTTTAATCCTTATGACCTCGAATATTACCCTATATGAATTTGATAAAAATTCTTCAAAAAATGATTGGAGAGTTGTTGTTGATGGAGTAATGGGAGGTAAATCATCTGGTTATTTCTATATCAATGAATCCGGAAACGGTGTATTTGAAGGCTTTGTATCCTTAGAAAATAATGGAGGTTTTTCTTCCGTGAGATATAGAGAAACTTTCCAAATTAAGTCTCAAAAAACGATTAAAATTCATTTGAAAGGAGATGGCAGCGTCTACCAATTTAGAGTGAAGGCAAGCGCGTATGACCGCCATTCCTATATCGCTGAATTTAAAACGAGTGGGGATTGGGAAACAATAGAAATCGAACTCTCAAAAATGTACCCTGCTTTTCGAGGCAGGATCCTTTCAATTCCAAATTTCGATAAGGATAGAATCGAGGAGTTGGCCTTTTTGATTGGTAATAAAAAAGAACAAGAATTTCATCTGGAAATAAAGTCTATTCAATTGATCTGAACACTTGAGTGTAAGAGTAAAGGCTGAAATTTGAATTTTAAATTAAAAGGGTAGATTACTTTTGGAACTGTGCCTTCAATCCAGTGGATTAACACTAATTTGCTCGCATTCTCAATTAGTAGATTGAATTGAAAAACCAAGAAAACAAAAAGTCCAGTCTTCACCCTCGAAACACCCACCGTGATCGATACGATTTTCCAAGATTGATTAATACTCATGCTGATCTGGGAAAGTTTGTATCTGAAAATAAATACGGCGACCTAAGCATTGATTTTGCGGATCCAAAAGCAGTAAAAGAGCTAAATAGAGCTTTACTCAAGCATTTTTATGAAATTTCCGAATGGGATATTCCAACCGGATATCTTTGCCCACCTATTCCAGGAAGAGCGGATTACATTCACTACATGGCCGATTTACTTAGCCAATGCAATGAAGGAAAGCTTCCCAATCCCGAAAAGATACGAGTTCTTGATATTGGCACTGGGGCAAATTGCATTTATCCTATGTTGGGAAACTCCATTTATCAATGGTCTTTCGTAGGGACTGAAATTGATCCTAAAGCACTGGATGCAGCCCAGGATAATTTGTATGCAAACACACAATTTCGCGGAAAAATCATTTTACGAATCCAGGAAGACCCAACGCATATTTTAGAAAACATCATCCGATTTGATGATGTTTTTGATCTTACCATTTGCAATCCACCTTTTCATGGATCGCAAGCAGAAGCAGAAGCAGGGAGCATTCGCAAAGTGAAAAATCTAAAAGGCAAAGTGGGCAAGAAAGCACCCTTAAATTTTGGAGGACAAAGCCATGAACTTTGGTGTGAAGGAGGCGAACTTACTTTTATCCAGAAAATGATCAGGGAAAGCATGGTGTACAAATACAATTGCTTCTGGTTTACTACTTTGGTCAGTAAAGAAGAGCATTTAAAAGAACTGATCCTTGCATTAAAAAAAGCCAGAGTTGCAGAGCGGAAAGTCATTCAGATGGCCCAAGGAAATAAAAAAAGTAGGATATTGGCCTGGACATTTCTGAATCCAGAAAAGCAAGAAAACTGGAGAAAAAGACGTTGGGGATAAAATTTGAAATTGACTCCCTTTAGAAATAAAAGCGGCACTTAAATTAACCAATAAGTGCCGATTTTAAATCTGATTTCTTGATTTTTAGAAAAGATCAAGCATTCAAGGTACTTTCCACAGAGATTTCCATATTTAATGCTCTGGAGATTGGGCAATTTGCTTCTGCATCTTTTACCAATTCATCAAATTTATCCTGAGCAACTCCATCTACTTTCGCTTTTAAAACCAAATGAGATTTCTTTAAAGTACCATCTTCAAAAGTAATATTGGATGTAACATCTAATTCAGTCGCCGTGAAACCAGCTTCTTGTAAGTTAAAGCTTAATTTCATCGCAAAACAACCCGCATGAGCTGCTGCCACTAACTCTTCTGGGTTGGTACCTACGCCATCTTCGAATCGTGATTTAAAAGAATATTGTGTTTTATCCAAAACAGAGCTGGGAGTCGTCAAATGACCTTTTCCGTCTTTTCCTGATCCTTGCCAAACGGCTGTTGCTTTTCTAATCATGGTTTTTAATTTAGGGTTAAAAGTATTGTCTTTATAAGCAAATTAAGAGATTCAAAGTTCAGAAAAACTTCAATTTTACTTCTTTATTCTAAGTATCTATCTTCTCTAATTTCCTCTTCGGGTTTTTATCTTTAGTAGCTTTAAAGCCTGCCACTTTTTCAAAAACTTCAAGATATTGCTCAGTAACATAGTCCCAATTATACTTTTGAGTCAGCCCCTCTCTTGCAGTCTTCCTGAAGTATTCCATCCTTTCCTTGCTTGCCTCAGCAGTCTCTACAATATCCTTCACAGAATCAACGGTCTTTTGGAAATACCATCCATGTTTCCCGTTTTGAAGCATTTCCTGATTGAAAGGAGTATCCAAGGCCAAGATTGCACAGCCATACCCTAAAGCTTTTAACATAGCCGGATTCGTACCTCCGTATTCATGCCCATGAAAATATGCATAACAATGTGTGTACCATGCTCCTAATTCATGAGGATCGGTTACATAGCCCAAAAACAATAATCGCTCATCATCAAGATTTTTAAGAACAGTAGCATATTCATCCATAAATGGGACATCACCCACGATTACCAATTTCTTTTTGGAATCGGATTCTAAAAATCCTTTGATGATGAGATCTGCATTGTTGTCAGGAACCAATCTTCCCACGATCAGAAAATAATCCTGAGGAGCAATCCCCCATTTCTCAATAGGGGCTACCTCTACATCTTCTTTCACTGCAGCTCCATAAGCAATAACCTTAGAATCAGCATTAAAAAGTTCTTTGTAAACTCGTTGCATTTCATCCGAGTCATTGATGATCTGATCAAAATACTTGGTGGCTAGTCGAGAAGCCCAAAAGAAATACCTTGAACCAATTCCTTTCCATTTGGGACGTAGCCACTCTAGACCATCAACATTAATTACGGAAGCCTTCTTGAAAAATCGGGAAACCCAGCCAATAGGTCCGTTTCCGGAATTAACAACAAAAATCACATCCACATTAGAAAAACAGGCATGGATCATGGAAAAGAAAGTGTGTGAAAGTTGAGTGCCTATTTTTGACTCAACAGCACCCATATAAACACACTCAATTCCATTTACGTATTTCGGCCTCTCCTTAAAAAGTGATTTATGGTTATAAACACGCACATGAACGCCTTTTGCCACCAATCGCTCCCCAAGTTCTTTCACTAAGGTATCGTAGCCACCATAGACATAAGGATAGCCCTTTGCACCCATAATTGCTACTTTTAACTTCTTCTTAGGTGCCTCCATAGATGTTTTTCTATTTTTTCTTTAAAGGTATTCAAATTATAACTATTAAGTACTTTCTGTCTCCCAGCCTCACCAAAGCTTTTAATTTTGGAAGGGTCATTTATTAAATCAGAAATAGCTTTTACTCCTTTCTCCACATCATCAATAGGTATTAAAAACCCGGTTTTTCCATTATCCACCATTTCTTCTGCACCACCTGATCGGGTAGCAATTACTGGCTTACTGGAAGCCATAGCTTCTAAAATTACAGTTGGAAATGAATCAGGTAAAACAGAAGGCAACACAAAAATATCAGATGCAGCTAAAACTTCAGGTATATCTTTTCTAAAACCAAAATCACTGACTGATTCTTCCATCCTATTTTCTTGAACAAAAGACTTTAATTCCTCTTGAATGTATTCATATCCCGGAAATGGATCTCCCACAAGGAGAAAATGACAGGTTGGGTAAATCTCCAAAATTCTTTTAGCGATTTCCAAAAAGTAACGCTGCCCTTTCCCTGGATTGATTCGACCTATCATAGTGATTATTAACTTATCCACGGGTAGGCCTAGGTTCTCTTTTGCATCTGGAAAAGGCTTCAGATGATCCTCATAAGGGATCCCATTATGGATTACTTCTGGCTTTGCAATTTTTAGCATTGGC
This sequence comes from Algoriphagus sp. SE2, assembly GCF_039563885.1. NCBI lineage: Bacteria > Pseudomonadati > Bacteroidota > Cytophagia > Cytophagales > Cyclobacteriaceae > Algoriphagus > Algoriphagus sp. SE2. The sequence goes on from NZ_JBCLWJ010000009.1 coordinate 124,280, forward strand.
TCCCAATGCCTCCTTACGGCTTCAGATACCACAATTGGGTAAGGAGTATTCTTATCCAACATGGATCTTAATAATTTCACGAGAGGTTTGGGGCCAAAAAGTATTTCGTGAATATGCCAAATGTGAGGAATCTTATTTTTCTTTGCCCAGTAAGAACCAACAATCACGGCCAAGGTATTTGAGTAAACCAACTCAAATTTATATTCCTCGTGAAGTTTATTTAAAAACTTATAGGCTTTTAGTTTCTTGTTAAATCGGTTGACAATTCCAGAAGGATTGACATATTTTCTTCTAAGAATTCCGAGATTCTGAACTTTCACTTTAAAACCTTCTTCTACCAATAAATCAGTAAGGGGCCCTTTTCCTGTCATTACGACCACAGGATTAAACCCCTGTTCTCGATAAATTCTTAGCACTTGAAGAATGATTTTACCTGAGCCATATAACTCTGAGCTGGTCTGTAGAAAAAGTACGTTTCTTTCCTTAGCCATTCTTTTTTAAATAAATACCGATTACCCCACTTTTTGAAAAAAGTGCTGCTATCGATTCCATTAAAAATGCGAAAGGTGTTAAAAGAGCCACTCCCAACATTAACCCAGCTGTTTTCTTTTTTTTCAGGCTCAAAATCAAATGTTTTCTATAACCAAAAAGACTAAATAACGATTGAAGCATTCCTAATACACCTAAATGAATGGAGAAAGGTTTCGCTCCGACTTTTATATACCCAATACTTTCAAATTGGTTTAGTAGTCCTGATTCAGTCCAATGGGTTAAATGTTTTGGAATATCCCAATGAATCCAATTATCTCCAGCGATTTTTGCTTGCCAAGAATCAGCTCTTGGCACCTCGATATAAAGCAACCCGCCCTTTGCTAAATTGGATTCCAGCAATTCATTCACTAATGAAATAGGCTCTGGCAAATGTTCTAAAACATGATTCAAACAGATCAGATGGAAATCTCCTTCTTGAACCTTTCCCTCCGAATAAAACTGATTAATCACTTTTACTTGATATTTCTCGGCTGCAAATTTTGCCCGATCTTTTGCAGTTTCTATACCTACTCCACTCCAACCTAATTTTTTAGCTTGGGCCAAGAATTGTCCTTTTCCACATCCAAAATCCAATGCTTTTTTATGAGATTTATCGAGAAGGGCATTTGCTCGATTTAAGACTCCCTTTGCCTCTCTAAAGATTACCTTCTCAAAAATAGACTCTCTATTGTCTACAACCGCATACACTTCATCTTCATAAAGTGCATCCACGTCCAATTCATTAGGGATGTAGGTCCAAGATGTTTTACAGTTGATGCAATCAATAATTGAAAATTCCTTCCTAGTTTCGGTAGGTTTAACTTTGCAGACTGGACATGCAATTTGCCTCATATTTTTGGAGCGGCATTCAAAATCAAATGCTGAAAATCTTCTATAAATTTTTGAGGGGAAAAATTTTTGCTCCGCGAAAGCCCTTTTTGAATTAGTTCTTCCCGCAACGCCTTATCCCGTTCCAAAAGTACCATTTTTTCTACCAAATCAGTTAAATCACCTTTTTTGAAAACTAAACCTGCACCTCCTCCTACCTCAAGTAATGCAGGTTGATCTGAATGGATAACAGGTAGTCCAACACCCATCGACTCAACTATCGGGATTCCAAAACCTTCATTTTCTGAAGGGAAAATGTAAGCAAATGCATTTTCATATAAACTTCGTATCTGTGCATCGGAAATATATCCTGGAAGGATTACTTTATCCTCCAGCCCTCTCTCAGAAATCAACTTTTGAATTACAGGGAAATCATTCATCTGCGCACTTTGGCCTTGACCTCCTGCCAAAACCAATTTGAATTCCTTGTTTTGTTTTTCTATAAATTCTTCAAAAGCTTCGACAAGCAAAGGCAAGTTTTTCCTTTTGTCAAAAGTACCGATATGAAGAAAAAAGGGGGATTTATCTAACTGGTTGTTTTCGATCAAACTTGTATCGCGCTTTTCAGATAAATTCTTTGGGCTCTGGTAAACCACCTCGATAGGAAAGTTATTTCCTAAGTGTTCTATTAGGGCATTTTTAGCATAATTGGTGGTGGTAATTATCTTGGAATCTTGTTTCAGCCCTTTTGATATCAAACTCAAAAAATATTTTCTCCACCAAAGCGGATAATTTTTGGGCATTTGCCAGAAAAATGCATCATGAATGACAGTCATTCTTTTGCAGGGAAGTGATGCAGCTGGAGAAACAAAATCCAAACAAATCAATAAATCCGGTTTATGCTTTTTAACTAAATCGGGTAATTGAAATTCCTTCCAGCGGAAATAGTCTAAATGGTAATTGAGTCTTTGAACTTTAGAAGAAGGGTTTTTAAACGTTTCGTCTCTAGACTGTTTGTCTGGGTCATGAGAGAAAATCCATTCAATTTCTGGATGTGGATAAGACTTAGCTGCATTTGCAAGCTCCATCATATAGGTTTTAATACCTGTGGTCGCCACATTGAGATATTGTAGATCAAGTAGGACTTTCATTAGACTTTTATTTTTTAAAATATACAGACAAGCATCTTTATTCCACTATTTCTTACAGACTATCCATTGGTTAACCTGAAAAAAGTTCTGAATTAATCGAGCGAGCTTTTTTGAAATCGGTAAATCATATTTAATTAAATTCCTCATTTTCTCTCCATAAGAATGAGTGTAATGATCTTCAATAGTTAAACCTTGTTCCTCACATAAATCTCTCAATAATGCTTTGGGAAAAATAAAAGTATGCTCAACGCCATCAATGATATCTGGGACTTGAAGCCTTAGTAATTTTGACCATCGATGAAAACGATAAAGATTACTGGACATATTTGGAGTTCCAATTGCTACTCTACCTCCAGGCTTTAAAATTCGCTTCATTTCTTTGATGTAAGCTTTTGGATCCAAAACATGCTCTATCACGTGAGAAATATGAATAAAATCAAAGAAATTATCTGGGTAATTCGCATCCCAAATATCCCCTTGATAGGTCTTTACCGGAAAATGGCTCTTTACAAATTCGAGCGCACCTTTATCAAACTCAGTAGCAAAAAGCTCACATTCCAGCTGTTGCGCGTATGCTAATCCTAAACCTAATCCACACCCTACATCCAAAAATTTATCTCCGCTTTTCAATGCCTTTAAAAACCTAGCTTCCTTTTTTATGGATGGAATTTCAAGGTTTTTGATTCGCCCAAAATGCTCTAAAATAAGATTTTTATAATCAACCGCTTCGTAGTGTTCTTTGTCGTAATAATTGCTATAGTATTCTGTAAGCTCTTCGCTATCTGCCATAGGATTTGCAAATACCAAATGACAATTGTTGCAAGAAACCCGAGAAATATGAGGCCCTTTTCTGACAGTATCAATCGCAAAACCAGCTAAGCTATCTGAATTACAAAGAGGGCATTTTTTGTATAGAATCATTTGTCAAATTTCTTAAATAAGAATACTCCTGAACCGAAAAACCAATCATCCACCAACTTATCCATGAGACATAAGTATAGATTTCCACATTTGCGGTAAATAAGGGTAATAGTAGTCCTACTTTCGTTACTGAGCCGACGAATGCAACCCGTGCAATTTGCGTATTATTTGTCCGGTAAAACGTCCGCAAACTTAATACTATTCCAGACCCAAGTGCAAAAATATATAATAGCATTCCCAACCAGCCCATTTGAACTCCATAGATCAAAAACTGATTTTCTCCACCAACCCTCAATTCATCGCTGACACTACCAAAATTTCCACTCATTGCCAGACCTATTCCCAAAGGATTACCTATCATCGAATCCAAGGCAAGTAACCATTCGACTACATGCCCAATACTGGAACTGTTTTCAAACGTGATGGTATCCAAAACAAAAAAGTAAAAATCCTCAGAAGCAAAGAATATCACGTAGATCGCAAATGCCAAAAGACTTAAAAATCCCGCTGCAATCAATTTATAAAGCCCAAAAACCAAGGCAATAAAGAATATCATTAAGAAAAAAGCACCAAATGCCGCCCTAGATGCTGAAAAAACTAAGCTTCCCAGGGAGCAAAACATCACTAGAATATAAAACCAATTATACTCTTTTTTAGTGGTCAGAAACCAAATTAATCCCGCTGCAAAGCCCATCAATACCGAACTGGCCATTTCTAAAGGATCCGAGAAAAAACTAGCCAAACGTTTTGTTACAGCTTGGGTTTCAAAGGTCCAGGTAAGCCCAAAATTCCCAGTCGGCTCAATCTGATTGATTACTAAATTATACAAAGAATAGCCTGTAAATTGTTGAAGATGGGCATTCAGAATGTAATTCTCTAATAAGTTTACCAGAAAAGCTCCTATCGCGATTCCGAAGATTATTTTAAATAGAAGGTGGATTTCTTGCTTATTAAACCGGGTATTTCTCCCCAAAAAATATACGAAGCCAGGAATAATCATACTCTTGTAATACAGCACTTTATTAATAAGCGATGCCTGCCCTAATGGAAGGAGCAAGTACAAAAAACCCAAACTCAAGAACCCTAAAAGGAACCAGTCAGTTGCCATCATTCGAATGGGATACTCTGCGATCTTTTTTTGATAAAAGAGGAATACCAAAACTCCAATTAATACTACTAATTCCTTCAATATCTGGAATAAACTGACGATAGAGGAGGATCTGGTGGTCAAATAAACCACACTAAGAGTGGTGATGTAAAAAGGTAAATAGATAATTAAAAAAAATATGAAGTAGCTCCAATTCCCCTTGAAAACCATTTGCTCCAATACCCAAAGCAAAGCGATTCCAATCACCACCGATAAAATTATAAATAGAATTAAGGCCATATTGGAGCTTTTTCTAACCTATTTCCCAACCCATCTTTCATTCCTCTTCCCACTGCTTTCAATTTTTGAAATCTACCACGAAAACAAAAATAACCCATCCAAGCCAAAAATCTGAAAGTATGATACATCATGGAAAGAAGAAATGCTGCTCCCTTGAGGTGTTGTCGGATTAAAAAAAACTGATTCCTAACATGAAAATAAAACACACGAGGACTTAGAATCCCTTCGGAATGTTCCTTCTTTGAAGATGCTCCAGCCTCATGGAAAACCAGCGCCTTTGAAGCCAAAGCAATCGTAAAACCAAACTGACGAAAGCGCAAAGACCATTCTACATCCTCAAAATAGGCGAAATAGCTTTCATTCAACAAGCCGGCTTTCAAAATCGCCTCTCTACTTACCAACATACAGCAACCCGTCGCCCAATCCAAATATGAATCTTCTGGTTGATATTCAGAAACTGGTCTTCTATCACCCAATGTTATTGCCCTTCCAAATAGATTGTTCCATTTTCCCCCGGCACTCCATATAATGTCTCTTTTATTTAAAAAAGTGATTAAAGGTTGAATGACACCAAGTTTTTCTTCCTTTTGGATTTTTAACATCATTTCTCCTAGAAAATCAGGCCCAACTTCTGTGTCATTATTGAGAAGCATAATATGAGAATACCCGTCTTCTAATGCCCTGATAATACCAACATTATTCCCGCCAGCAAAACCCAAATTCTCCTTATTCTCCAATAAAATAATTTCTGGAAATGTGGATAATAGTCTTTTCCCTTCCGAATTAGAGGAGGCATTATCCACAAGGATTACCTGATAATCCGGAAAATTAACTTTCCTGAGTGAATTCAAACAGGCTTTCGTAAAATCAAACCCATTCCAATTCACTAAAATTATAGCGACCGATGAATTAGGTATAAAAGCCATGAATAAATTTTCTGTTATTTCGGTATAACAATACCATACAAATCAAAAAGACGATCACTTCTGTAGAGATAATTGCAAGAGAAACACCTATGCCTCCAAATAAGGAAGTCAGGATAGTGGCAACAACTATCATATACAAACACATCATCCAGGAAGCCCTAAAAAGTAAATTTTTTAAATCAGCAACTAGCATCATAACAACATTCGCAATATTCAAGCAGGCTAGAAAAGGAACAAAAGCTAAAATCTGAAGATAGATTATTGAATCAGGCAAATCTGATCTGGATAGAACTTTAATAATAAAAGGAGCAGAGAAGAAAGTAATCCCTGAAATAAAAGCGCCTAAAGCCAAAACCCGGAAATAAACATTTCTTAAAAATTTAAAAAATCTTTTCTCATCATTTGTATAAAGCTTTGCTGCATTTGGATAAATAGCCTGAATAATCAGAGCTGGAAACATCCTCAATACCATGATAACCCTTTCTGCCAAGCTGTACATTCCCAACGTCTCAGCAGCTGCGAAAAAGCTCAAAATAATTAAGCCTCCATTAACAGAAATATAGCTGGAAGCACTACTTAAAAACAAAAGGAAGTTCTCCTGTAGACTTTTTCTTATAGCGATCCAATCCGGTTTAAAAAATTTTATTCCCAGAAAAAAATGGATATAAATCAGTAGGCTAAGATTAATACTCAATCCAAAAAATCCCATCATGAAATTCACCCATCTACTTTGTTCAGGACTGTGGATAAAAAGCACAATGCCCATTAGGAACAAAAGTTTTGAGAATATATTGGCAATGCTGACCAACTTCATTTTTTCCATCCCCTGAAAAAACCAAAGTGGAAGGGTCGCCTCAGAAAATAGCATCAGAATAGAAAAAACAAGAATGATCTGATACCCTTTAAAAAGATTAAGACCAAAAACGGCTATCAGTATGATCAGAGTAGCAATCGAAGCAAGCAAGACCTTCGCTGAGAAAACATTGGATACTACATGGGAAAGAGCGGTTTTATCATTTTGATTGATAGCAACCTCTCTAGGTGCGCTAAGGTTGTAGCCATAGACTACCATGACGTTCATCAATACAATTACTGAAAGGGCAAGATTTACAAGTCCAAACTGATCAACTCCTATATTTTGAATTAGCAAGGGCATGCTAATAATCGAAATCAGCACATTGGAAGATTGAATAATCGCCAAAAACAGAAAATTCTGAATGGATTTATTCTTGATGAAATTACCTAAAGGAAGAAGTAAAAGTTTTTCTAACATGGCAGCTTTAATTTAGCTTTCCTGCGCATGCTTTTGATACAATCGACGGAAATAGATCACTAATAATGTTAATAACCCCACTATTGCACCTCCGAAAACCATTCCTTTAACCAATCTGATCTCAGTCCTTTCTAATGGTAATCTGGGAGAATCAATAATCTGGATTAAAGGAGAATTATTACGATGATTTACCTTGGCAATTTCTAAATTCTTCACGATTTCCTCATAAACCGCACCCGTTGCCTGAACATCAATTTGTCTTTTCTTGATATCGACCGTCGCAGAAGAAAGCAAGGGGTTGGCATTTGGGATTTTATCAGATTCTGATGCATAGGCACCAATGCTTTGATCTAAAATAGATCGGACACTGTCGGCCTGAGATTGAAGAATTGCAAGATTTTCACTGGTCTTTTTTGTCTTTGTTTCTTTGTAAAACTCATTTACGTTCTCCACCAACCTTTCATTAAATACCTTTGCAAATAACTCATCCTTTGAAGAGACAGTCACTTCAATGATACTTAATTTCCTATCTGGCTTTGCGACACTTAATTGTTTTTCCCGGATAAGCTTTGAGATTTCCTTTACCACAGAATCTTGTGAAACTGTAAAGCTTTCTCTAGGTATGGAAAAGTCCATAGAAGAAAAATCAACTTTGGAAGACCACTTTCGATCAAGCTCTTCAAAAGAAATAAACCTTTCTATCAATAATTCACTTTCATCAAAAGGACTTAATAATGCCTCGTCAAGCATCCGATCTGATCGGTAGAGCTCCATTATATTATCCCCTTGAAATAACCCGCTCGTACTACCCAGTGATCCTAGATTTACCCCAACTAAAGATGCCAATCCAGACATTTGTCCCATTCCTCCTGCTTCTCCTTCCTCCAGTACAAAAGAAGTATTAGCATGAAATACTGGCTTTTTGAATATGGAAACCAATGCTCCTAAAGCTACTCCAATAACTCCGGCAAGAATCAATATTTTCCATTGAGATAGAAAATAGCTAATCCAACTTGCGAAATTTTGAAAAACTTCCTTGAGCGTAAATTGATTATCTGAAAAATGCTTATTTCCTGCCATTACCAATTTATTTGAGATATGACAAGTGCCATGGTAGCAAGTCCGGTGGTAATTCCTACTATTTCTCCCAGTCTCAATGGAACTTTAGGTCCTTTTGTCGGAACAATAACCTCAGCTCCAGGCTCTACTGGAGGAAAATTTCTAATCCCTAAGAAACCTTTTGTTCTTTTCACGGCACCATTGGCATAAACTACATATGTCTGCTTCTTATTTGCTCTCCTTTCAAATCCACCGGCACCATTGATATAATGCTTCAAACTTTTATTTGATTCATGTCTCAGGGTAGTTGGATAAACCACATCTCCTCGCATTCTGACTGTTTGTAACAGCTTTGGAACGGTTAATATATCTCCTTCTTCTAATAGCAAATCATCCTCAGAACCCGGATTATCCAAAATCTCCTGTAGATTAATTGCTACTGCTTCGGTTTGTTTGATCTTTACTGCAAATCCCGGAGTTTCGGAAGCAATCTGGTCTAATGATTCCTTTTTGTTCTGGGCCAATTGAGTATCAACCGGAGAGTCTTTCTCTTTTGGCAAATCATTAAATAACCTTGCCAACAATTCCTCCTGTGCCTCTGAATTATTTGGATCAGCCAAAAGCTGTAATCTAAGATCTTCCAAATTGCGCTGTCTTCTTAATTGCTCTGACTCAGTATTGAAAAATTCAGTTCTACGGATTAGAGTAGCTCCCTTTGAATAAGCAAATTGGTTTAACCCCCCAGCTCTTTTGATTAAATCAGAAATTCTTTCCTGACTCGTTTGGATAGCAAAAATACCTGGTGAATTTACTTGCCCCTCAACAGCAACTAATTTTTGCATATTGAAATTAGCACGCTTTCTGACGATTACTTGATCGTATGCCTGTAAAACTTCTCCATCCATATTCATTGAAAGGTCAGGATTTACCTGGATCGGAATAATCTCAGATAAGGTCCCTAGGTCCGCATCTTCCAACCTTCTGGCAATTTCTATATCATTGATATTGGCTGATTCCTGAAGCCCCCCTGCCATCACAATCAACTCCTCCACTTTCATGGAAGCAGAATAAGGATAAACGCCGGGCCGTTTGACCTCTCCAAGAATCTGCACATACTTCTCATTATTTATATCATAGATACTGGCTATTCTCACCACATCTTCCCGTTGCAGAGGAATATCTGCCGAAGTTCCATCCAAAATTGCCTTGAGGTTTACCTGGACCATTTCTGTACTTAGATCATCTTTGGTTCTTAAAATGCTTGCCTGATTGGTGTATGCATCTCCTCTGAGACCTTCTGCATTTTTCACCAACTGAGATAACGTAAGACCTTCAGTCAAGGCAAAAGTTCCTTCTCTGTAAACAGCCCCTTTGATCTGTACCCGGTTGGAATAGCGATTCAAAATCCTTTGAACAGTAATTTCATCTCCGCCTTTTAAAGGAAACATTTTATATTGACTTTGATATAAATCAGATACAGATCGTTGATTTCCTGTAATTCTAGAGATTGCAACCCGATCCTTAAATGCTTCATCGGTAAATCCTCCGGCATAATTTAAAAGATCTTCAAAGGTATCCTCAGCAGCTATTTCAAAAGTCATCGGGCGCTTCACTTCTCCTCTTATTTTCGCTCTGGAAAGAAAAGGAGTTACCAAAATCACATCCTGATCTTGAAGCTGTCTATCAAGATCTGCTGTTCCATTGATCAATAAATCATAGACATCGATCACAGCAATCTGCTTGTTGTTTCTTACCAATTTAATAGCTCGCATGGTACCGTTGGTATTTGGACCGCCGGCAGCATAAAGTGCATTGAAAACAGTAGAAAAAGCACTCAAGGTAAATGTACCAGGCAATCTTACTTCTCCTAGAATATGGACTTTTATGGTTCTTACATCACCCAAGGTTACTTTCAAAAATGTCGTAGGGCTACTTCCATTTAAGCCAGAGTAGTATCTTCCAACCCGATTTTTAATAATTCCAGTTGCTTCTTCAATACTTTTACCTGAGACGGAAACTGGGCCGATATTATCTAAAAGCACAAATCCATCAGGATTTACTGTTGCCTCATAGTACTGCTCAGACTCTCCGTAGATGTCTACATAAATAAGGTCTCCAGGACCTAAGATATAGCTATTGGGAGTGGCTTGATTAAGGCTTGGTTCAAAACTTAATTTCCTGTTTTTCTGATAAAAGATCGCAGTTCCAAAAATTTCATTTTCCGGATCTGCTATCTCAAATTCTTCTTGTGGCTGAAACATTCCTGCCGTTATCAGATCGAAATCTGCCTGCTTTCTGGGATCCCTTTTTGAAGCATCTGCTGATCTTTTCAAGCCTGGCTCTCCTAGATCTAAATCCCCGATTCTTGCTTTTAATTTTGCAACTTCGGAAGCTGGCATTCCTCTGAGCTCTGCCAATTCTAAAAACTCCTCAATGGATAATCCTGCAGATGCGGCTCGATTCAACAATTCTTGCACTTCGGCATCACTCATTTCATCGACCTGTATTCTGGTCATATCAGTATTTTGCTGAGCATATGAAGTAGGAATTGCCAAACCAAGGAAGGCAAGCAAGGCAAAAAAGTACCAGAATCTTTTCTTTAAAATCATGTTATTGGCTTGGTGTACCGATCAACCCGGGTGTACGTCGAACAAATATGGACATTAAAAATCCGTCAATTTCTTAATTCTACCAAATATAGTTCCAAAAACCTGCTTTCCCGAAAAGTCAAAAAAACTCTATTCGGTGCAATTTCTACAAATTTCTATTTCAGATCGATCCAGAAATAATTGATTTCTAAAGGTTTGGTAAGCTTTAGAATTCCAGATAGCTATCAAAGATTGATTTTTTAATTCCCCCATAACATGATTCGCATCTTTATCAAAACAACAAGGGACTACCTGCCCATCCCAGGTCACCACTGCACCTTGCCACATTCTCCAACACTTATTCTCTAACTTCCTTTTAAGCTTCCATTTCCCATCACCTGCTGGAATATATCTAGAATAACCCAAGTCAGAAGGAATCAATTCTGAACCTTCTTCATAGTCATAAATCTGTGTAGTTTTAAACTGTAATTCATCCACTTTCATCTTCCTAGCCCAATATTTTAAATCAGGAATCTGATGTTCATTTTGTCCGGTGACCAAAAACTGAAGGACTACACGTGGGAAACTTCGCCCAGCTTTCTCCCGCTTTTCTATTAATAATTGAAGCCCATTGTTAACTTTCTCCAAACTTCCACCCACTCTATACTGCTGATAAACTTCCTGAGTAATCCCATCCATAGATATAATCAACTGTTTCAATCCACTTTCCAAAACTTCATCAACTTTTGCCTCATCTAAAAAATGTGCGTTGGTAGAAGTTGAGGTAAAGATTTTGTTTTGGTCTGCAAATTTGACCATATCTAAAAACCGAGGGTTTAAAAATGGTTCACCTTGAAAATATAGATGTAACCAAGTCAAATATGCTTTGGACTGAAGAATTACTTTTTCAAATAATTGATCCTGAAGCATCCCTGTAGGTCGAGTAAAAGAACGGAGTCCTGACGGACATTCTGGACACCTCAGATTGCAACTCGTGGTTGGCTCTATTGATAAAGTAGTTGGTTTACCCCATAAAATGGGCTTCTCAAAAAGACGTGAAAGCTGAAATGAAACCAGCAAGAGAAAATAATTCCAGACTTTTGAAAAAGTCAGGTAATTGAAAATTGCTAAAGCTGTTAAGAATTTGTTTTTCACGTCGGCAAGTAAATGAAATGACTTGGTGCAGCAAAATGTATTTATTTGAATTAATAAAAAGTACTTCCGTTCGTTTAATTACTTTTGAACCAGAAAAAGCACCCAATATGAAGTTCGTCAGATTTTCTTTTCTTTTCTCTATCATCATTTTAGCTCTCTCCTGTGAGAAAAAAACTGAAGAGTGCAAGATCGATCAGGAAATTTTAGATCTAGACCTCACCTTAAAAATTACGAGGCTGGAAGATGAGTTTTTCAACGCTTCCTCAAAAGAAAACTTCCAGTTCCTGCTTGAAAAATATCCGGACTTTGCGGAAGACTATTTGGGACAGAGCCTTTATGCAAGTCCTGATTCTTTAATCTCCGAATTGATCGCAATCCATCAAGATTCTGCGATGACGGTTCTCTATGATTCAGTCAAAGTTCAGTTTCAGGATATTTCTGATATAGAAACAGATTTAGAAAATGCTTTAAAAGCTATCAAATATTATTTCCCGGAATTCAAAGTTCCAAAAGTCTACACATTCCTGAGTGGTTTTAATTCTGATTTGATCATATCAGAAAATATGATCGTGATTGGATTGGATTACTATTTACCGACTACTCATGAATTCCAGCCAGATCTTCCCCGCTACATGGCTGAGCGCTATGATAGACCATTTATAGTACCTATGATTGTCACTGCACTATCTTCTAGGTTTAATGAAATTAATCCTCAAGACAACACCATGTTGGCAGAGATGATTTATTATGGAAAGGCTTACCATTTCACGAAAGCTATCTTGCCATGTACCTCAGATCAATTTATCATAGGCTACACAGAGGATGAAATTGCAGAATGTTATGCCAATGAAGAGTATATCTGGGCTCATTTTGTGGAGAACGAATTACTCTACGAAACCAATCCTTTTGACATTACAAAATACTTGGGAGAAGCTCCCTTTACGGATGCGATCAGCACCAAAGCTCCAGGAAGATTGGGTCGCTGGTTAGGCTGGAATATTGTAGATGATTATCAATTCAATCAGGATGTTACACTTCCTGAATTGATGGCAAACCCAGATGCTGAACAGATCTTTAGGCAGTCAGGATATAGACCTCGTCCCCTGAATTAGCAGGAAATTTATCGGGATCTAAGACTCGAAGAACTCTGTTAACTGCCATTTCTTTTGAAAAATACCTTTCCGCTAATTTTCGTGAATTTTGTTTCATTTGAAGCAATTTTTCAGGATTATTTTCCAGTTGTTCCAATTGCTTAAAACCAATTACCAATTTTTCAGGTAGAAATGGAATTCCTAAATCATACTCTTTTGTAAGGTTGTAAACCCATCCTTTATGATTGACCAAAATTGCTTTTCCCGCAGCAATGGCATCAAAAAATTTATTGGGGCTGTTGGTTTTAAGTACGGGTAAATGAGCGAAAGATATCCACGCAAAATCAGATACCGATAAAACTTCATTTACCAGTTTTTTTGATCCAAATTCTATAAACTTCAGATTCTTCAACTCATTTTCTTTGGCATATTTTTTCAACTCCCTTTCGGCACTGCCTTTTCCCATGACTAGAAACTGCCATATCTTATCTTTCTCCTGGGCTAGGTTAGCTAGTTCCAAAAGCTCTATTACTGCATTTACCTTTCCCAAAGCACCTGTATAGGCGATGGTCAGTTCAGAGGAGAGGTTATATTTTTGTAAGACTTTTGGATCCTTTTTCTGTGGATAAAAAGTTTGAAGGTCTGAGAAATTTGGCACTAAATGCAGATTCGAATTTGGGCTTGTTTTCCGCAGGTGTGACGCTATTCCAGGAGATAGGGCAACTAAACTCAGGGCATTTCTATAAATCTTAGCTTCTAACTTTTGCAGGTAGTGAATTAGGAATTTATTTCTGATGGCTCCCACCTCAATCGGCGCCTGAGGCCAGAGGTCCCGAACTTCAAAAATATATGGAATTGCCATTTTTCTCTTCGCCCATAAGCCAATCCATCCAGTTGTCAATGGTGTGGAAGTGATGTATAGCAGATCTGGCCTAGCGAGTTTCTTCAGAAGTTTTTTTGCTTGAGCACTAAAGTCCAAAAAGGCCTTCACACGCCTAAAAAAATTAAATTTTTGATCGTATGGAATCGGTAGATAATGAACTTTGATCCCATCGATCCATTTTTGATCGTAGTTGTTTTGATTTCCAGCTGTAATCATCTCCACTTCAATTCCCGCCTTCACTAGCCCTTTAGCTAGGTGATACGAACGCACTGCTCCCCCTTCCTGTGGAGTACGGAAATATTGGTGGATGTATATGACTTTCATAGCTTTTTCAATTCTACCCATTCTGCCAATAGAAAAATATTATAAAGTGCTAAAAAATGAAATTTGATTCCAGATTCCGGGTTTTTGGCAAGTATTCTCATTTCGGGTGGGAAAAACTCACCATGACTTTTCTCAAAGGCCATTATCTTATTGAATACTCTGTTTGAAAATTCTCCCTTTTCAGAGAGCCATTCCTGAATAGGCAAACCAAAGCCAAATTTTTCTCTTTGGGTTACTTGCTCCAATCCTGATTCATTTAATAATTCCTTGATCCAAATTTTCTTTTTCAGGAAAGCTTCGTCAGTAATCTCCTTCCAAAATGAAATCATTGACCCCGACAAGTATGGTGCTCTCCCTTCAATACTATGTGCCATAAGAGATTGATCATGGATTTTAAGCACGTCCTGAACCAAATATACCTGCCTATCGAAATCCAAGGTTCTCTTATAAGAGCTTAATTTTGGATTAAATATGCGCTCATAATCAGACGCCAAATCATCGCTTACCGGCTGAAGTGCCGAAAAATTCAAAAAAGTCTTACTCTCGTTAGGGTCTATAGAATTGAAAAATTTCTTCATACTCCTTCCTAAGGGCAGAGCTTGAAAAAAAGGCTTACTCATTAAAAGAGGTTTCTGGTTTTGAAGATAGAAATCATATGCTGAATGTCTGTTATACCCTCCCCAAAGTTCATCTGCACCAGCTCCAGAAATTAAAACTTTAACATCTTTTTTGGCTTCTTTCCCAATCATCCATGTTAAATATCCTGCAGAATCCCCTATAGGAAAATCAATAGAATTCAAATAATCTTCCCAATTCTCCCAAAAGGATTTTTGGTCCATTTCAATTACATGATGCTGCGCTGGAATTTTTTTAACCAAGCCGATTGCAGCATCTCCATCTCCATACTTTTTCCTATATTTTTTTTCAACCTGGATGGTATAGGCAGGTAATGGAGTTCCGGTTTGATTGTACCAAGTTGAATACAATAAACTACTGTCCATCCCTCCACTGAGCATAATTCCTAACGGTACATCCGCATGAAACTGAGTTCTAACACTTTTATTGAGTATCTCTTTAAATTCGTCCTTTCCAAGTTTCTGAACTTTGGTTTTTATTGTTTGGATATTATCCCAGCGAAAGGTAGAATGTTGGAAAATATGGCTATAGCGCCCGGATTTCCATTCTTTCACTCCTTTATATAATGTCTTTCCCGGAAGTGGGAATCTTAAAAAATAATAGTTTTCAATCTGTTGCTGATCTAATTGTTCATTTGTGATTTTCGCAATTCCACAAGCTTCTGAAGAGATAATTAAACGGTCCTGATTTTGCGAATAATAAAGAGGCTTCTCTCCATTTGGATCCCTTGCTACTAAAATGGAATTATCCTTAAGGTCTATATAGATCAAAGCAAACATTCCTTCCAGCTTTTCCAGACCTTTGGCTCCAAAAATCCTAATCCAATTGATTAATACTTCAGTATCACAATCCGTAATAAATTCAATCCCCATCTTCTCCAAAAGACTCCTTAAGGATTTGTAATTATAAATCTCACCATTCCAGACCAATAGAGAACTTCCATCTGTCGACCAAAAAGGCTGATCTGCATCAGGCCCTGGGTGTAAGATCTTAAGTCTATTAACTCCGATCCACATTCCCGGCCAAGGACTTATCGAAGCTTTCTGATCTGGACCTCGATGTTTACTTTGGGTTAATAATTTATTGATTGCAGTCTTATTGGATCCCTTACCCCAAATCAGATGAATGCCACACATTACTTTTCTGTCTTAGAAACTTTCCCATAATTCTTTTCAAAATATCTACAAATGTGGGTAATGGAGCATTCCTCACATTTCGGCTTTCTAGCCAGACAGGTGTATCGACCATGAAGAATCAACCAATGATGGGCCACATGAACATATTTTTTTGGGATATGGCGAATTAATTGCTTTTCAACTTCTAAGGGGGTCTTTGCCGTCTGTGAAACTAACCCCAGTCGCTTAGAAACTCGAAATACATGCGTATCAACAGCCATATTGGGTTGATTCCAAACCACTGAAGTAATCACGTTTGCTGTCTTTCTTCCAACCCCTGGTAACTTGATCAGCTCTGCTACAGTCTCCGGAACTTCACCGCCAAAATCTTCCACTAGCATTTTGCCCAACCCCAAAAGGTGTTTGGTTTTATTATTAGGATAGGAAACGGACTTGATATATGGAAAGAGTTCGTCGAAATTGGAAGCTGCCAGATATTCAGGTCCCGGGAAGTCTTTGAATAAGGCTGGGGTTACCATATTGATTCTTTTGTCAGTACACTGAGCTGATAGTACAACAGCAACAAGTAATTGAAAAGGGTTTTCATATTTTAGCTCAGTCTCGGCTACTGGCATATTCTCTGAAAAATGTTTAATAAACGCTTCGTACCGTTCTTTTTTAAGCATGTGGTTGAATTCTCTTTGAAATTTGAAGATAGCTAAATTGAAAAAAATAGGAGGGTCAATACCAAAAATTAAAGAGAACTTTAAGAAAACTTTAAATCAATAAGGGAAAGACCCTCCACAAATATTTATATTTCAACATGCTACATAATTTCAAATCTTCCAGTCATTTTAGGCTTTTCATCCTGTTATTCATGATTTTCATTTCAACGCCGAATTTTGCCCAACAAATGCCAAGAGAACTAGGTATCCATTTTGGGATATTACCTCCCGGATTTCTGAATGCCATTACAGATGTCCCTGGTGTAAAAGTCGGTCACCTCACAAAAATCCAAGGAACTGAAATCCGAACAGGAGTAACCGCAATTTTACCGCATGGTGGAAATATTTTTCAAGAAAAAGTTCCAGGAGCTATCTATGTTGGAAATGGTTTTGGAAAGTTAGCTGGCAGTACGCAAGTTCAAGAACTCGGTACTATTGAGACACCCATAATTCTTTCAAATACTCTAAGCGTTGCCGCTGGAATCGAGGGGACAGTAAAATACAACCTAAATCTGCCTGGCAATGAAAAAGTACAGTCGGTCAATGCTGTAGTTGGAGAAACGAACGATGGCTACCTAAATGATATCAGGGGTATGCATATTTCTTCTGAAGAGGTAATAAAGACAATTAAATCAGCCGAATCCGGCCCAGTGAAAGAAGGGAATGTTGGAGCTGGAACGGGAACAGTTTGTTTTGGTTGGAAAGGTGGTATTGGAACTTCTTCGAGGAAGCTTCCTGAAAGTCTTGGAGGATATACTGTTGGAGTATTGGTGCAAACCAATTTTGGAGGAAATCTACAGATTGCCGGAGTGCCAGTTGGTGAGAAATTAGGAAAGTATCCGTTCAAAGATGCCTTAGAGAAATCAGATGGAAGCTGTATGATTGTTGTAGCAACAGATGCACCACTTTCAGACAGAAATCTAGAAAGGTTGGCAAAAAGAGCAATGATGGGCTTGGCAAAAACAGGTGGAATCGCCTCAAATGGATCTGGTGATTATGTGATTGCATTTAGTACTGCCAAGGGACTGAGGATTCCCTATTCTTCACCTTCCCAAGTATTACTAAAAGGTGAATTCCTTCAAAATGATGATATGACTTCCTTATTTCTAGGAGTAATAGAAGCGACAGAAGAGGCGATTATCAATTCGCTTTTCGCCGCTGAAACAATGAAAGGGAAAGATGGAAGAGTAATAGAAAAATTACCGACAGAAAAAGTCCTGGAGTGGATTAAAAATAAGAACTAACCATGGAGGCTGCAGAATATTCGGGAACCTCTTTGGTAAAAAAACTTGGGATTAAATCAGGGATGTTAGTTCAGGTATTGTTTAGTCCAAAACCATATATTTCCTTTTTTGGTGCCATCCGACCCGATGTCAATTTGGAGACCAAACCGGAATATTCGGAGCAAGCTGACTTAATTCACCTATTTGTGCAAAGTGAGGAGGAGTTGGAGGTCGGTTTTAAACATGCCCACCGCTTCCACAATAAATCAGGAGCCTTTTGGGTCAGTTGGCCAAAGAAGACTTCTGGTATTCCTACTGAAGTGGATAAGTACCAAATCATGAGTTATGGGCTTGAATCTCGGCTAGTTGATGTCAAAGTTGCAGCCATTGATGAATCATGGAGCGGATTAAAATTTATGTATCGTATCAAAGACAGGTGAACAGCAAATTCTATCTTCCATTTTTTTTTAAATTGACATATTTATAGTCTGAAATTTAACTTTTCTAATAAAAACAGGTAACTTAATAAACTAATAACCCAATTTTTAAGGTTGTTAAATCAGTGTAGGCTTGTATTTTTTCTTCTAATACAAACTAACCTAATATACATAAAGTACTTTTTCCAATTCCTCAAACTCCAAATTAAACGCTTATGGAAACTTCATCACATCAACCTAACCCCGAAAACATCTTAAAAATCGGATCTAGCTTTATGGCCTGTAAAATTTTATTGACTGCTGTAAAATTCCAGTTATTCACAAAACTTTCAGCACACCCTGATCAAACAGCTTTAGGGCTTAAGAAACAATTGGACCTGAACTGTTCAGAGAGACATTTTTATGATTTTATGGATGCCTTAACTGGTTTTGGGTTTCTTACGCGTGCAGGTTTGTTGGAAAACGCTGTATATTCCAATTCATCAGATACCGAAGTTTTTCTTGACAAAAATAAGCCTTCCTATATAGGAGGTATTTTGGAAATGATGAATGAGAGATTATATGGGTTTTGGGGAAATCTCGAAGAAGGCCTGAAAACGGGAAAGCCTCAGAACGAAGCAAAAGATGGAGTTAACATATTTGCTGAAATCTATAAAGATCCTAAAATACTGGAAACCTTTGTTAATGGAATGACAGGAGTACAAATTGGTAATTTCATGGCTTTCTCTAAAAAATTTGATTTTTCAAATTATAAAACATTAACAGACGCGGGCGGATCAGCGGGCTATTTATCCTTAATGGTAGCAAAAGAAAACCCGCATATGACTTGTACCACTTTTGATCTTCCCCCTATTGATCCAATTTCGAACTCAACTATTAAAAAATTTAACTTTGAAGATAGAGTTCAAAGTGTAAGTGGAGACTTCTTTTCCGAACCAATTCCAACTGCAGATATTATCGTTATGGGCAACATTCTTCATGATTGGAACGAAGAAGAAAAATTAAAATTGATGAAAAATGCCTATGATTCGCTTCCTAAAAATGGAGTTTTCGTCGTGATAGAAAACATCATTGACGAGGAGAGAAAACAAAATGTCTTTGGATTAATGATGAGCCTAAACATGCTAATAGAAACAGAAGGAGGCTTTGATTATACCTTTAACGACTTCAGTAATTGGGGTAAGAAAGTAGGCTTCAAATCATTTAAATTAATCCCTCTAGCAGGACCTGCAAGTGCTGCTGTCGCCTATAAATGATCCTATATGATTATAAAATTGAAAGGAAAAATTCGGTAATCGACTTTCTCTATCCTTTCTTTTATTTAATCAAATAGAATAGAGGGTAAAGCTGAATACAAATATTCATATTTTTGGACTATTTGAATATGAATTGCATTTATTAGTATATTATCGATGATTTAAAATTTTATATAGAATTTTTAAATCGATATAACACCACCTTTTTTCAACTAATAGCTAGACCACTACTTTAAAATTTGATCCAAGAAAACTGGATCGACTAGAACTAAATGTCTGACCATGCAAGTCAAACAATCCATTACTTCTATTTTCCCTTCAATGGGATTTTGGATGATGTTATTTATTCTTGGAGTCTTTGGAGGCTTTTATGTTACTTACTTTTCAAAGCTGACAGAATCTTTACCAAGTGTCACGCATATTCATTTTGGACTGATGAGTTTATGGATGATAATTGCAATATCACAACCTCTTTTAATTCGGTATAAAAAAATAAATCTCCACCAGAAAGTGGGAAAGCTGAGCTACCTGGTTATACCTTTGGTGATTTTTACCTCTTTTTTAATGATGAGATACAGTTATCAATCTCAACTCTCATCATTAACAGAAAATTTGATTCTTGGGAACGAAAGCATGTCCATTAAAGAAGGATTATCATTATTGGCATCTTTTCAGGCGATTGGTTTTGTTTATTTGATTTGGTTAGGGACCTTTTATGGATTGGCTATCTATTTTAGAAAGACTCCTATGATACATGCCCGATTTATGATAGCTGCTGTCTTGACTTTTATGGGACCTACACTAGATAGAATATTGTACTTCGTTTTTGACTTAGCATATATTTTACCGGGTGTTCCTGCTGAATATGCCTCTTTTTTACTCATTGATTTAATCTTGCTTTTTCTACTAATGATTGACATAAGAAAAGGCAGATCTATTTGGCCAATCACTTTTGCATTAAGCTTTTACATCCTATTTCAAATCCTTTATACAACTGTTCAAAAGACAGAGCCTTTTTCCAAGCTGGTAAACTTCCTTTTGAATTAAACCCTAATAACAATGAAACGAAGAAAATTTATAGAAGCCTCTGCAATTAGCGTTGTGGCTGTTAGCTCATTCGGATTTATCAAATTCGATGGAAAAAAATTTGTGGGCGATTGTGAAACAACAACCGATATTTTAGGACCTTTCTACAGGCCTGATAGTCCCATGAGGAATGATCTGAATATTCCTGGCAAAAAAGGAAAACCAATTCACCTTTCCGGGAAGATAATGAATGAAGATTGTGTCACTCCTTATCCAAATGCAAAGGTTGAATTATGGCATTGTGATGCAGATGGGGTATATGATAATTCTACTCCTGCTTATAATTACCGCGGAACAGTTATGACGGACTCTAAAGGGCAATATTCATTCGACACCATATTACCTGTTCCTTATGATGCCGGTGGAGGATTGATCCGTCCCGCTCATTACCACCTAATGGTAACAGCACCTGGGTATCAAACCTTGGTAACACAACTATATTTTTCAGGAGACGAAAACATTAAAAACGATCCTTGGGCTTCTAATGATGCTGCAAAAAACAGAGTGTTGCAAGTCACACCCGATGGTAATAACGGGAGCATTGTTTCTTTTAATGTAGGGCTTTCCAAAAAATTGGGAATGGAAAAGGCTTCTCTTGAAAAATTAGTCGGTATCTATAAGCCTGAAGGTGGAGAGGATGGAAAAATAGAACTGTTCCAAAAAGAAGGGAAACTCTGGATTAAAAATGAAGTCTTTGGAACCGCCTTCGATTATTTAGGAGACAATACTTTCGAATACCCGGGTTTACATGATGGATCTTATCGAAGGATGATATTCCAACCCGACGGCAGTTTCAAGTTAGAAATGTTTCGGCCAGGTTCTGATAAACAAACCCAAGCCTTTATCAAAGCCTCTTAACTTACTTTATTATTTTATGAAAAAAATAATTTTCCCTCTAGCTTTTCTTCTTTTAGTAGGATTGAATTTGAAGGCTCAAACAGCCAAAAAACTAATTAGTACTACGCAAGACTTCTTGAGCACTTTGGATATGGATCAGAAAAATCAAGTGATGCTATCCATGGAAGACAGCATGAGAACCAAATGGACCAATTTACCTTTGGGTCTTGCCCCCAGAGTAGGTCTCCGATATGGAGATTTCTCTGATGAGTCTAAAATCAAATTTCACAAGATTTTAAGCGCCATATTTAGCTCTCAAGGCTATCTGAAAACTTTCAGTATCATGCAGGTGGATGATATTTTGCATGAATTGTTTGAAATCCAATATAAAGAAGGAAAAATCCCTGAAAACACTATAAAAATGATCCGGGGACTAAATTGGGATTATGGCAATTATTATGCTGTAGTCTGGGGAGAACCATCAGCCAATGGGATTTGGGGATTAAAATTCGAGGGTCACCATATTTCCATCAATCTGACAATGGCAGATTCAGAGTATTCTTTGGCCCCTTTGTTTTTCGGATCTGATCCCGCGGTGGTGGAGCAAACCCAATATGCCGGCCTAAGACCCTTAAGTAAGGAGGAAGATTATGGTTTCTGGTTGGTGAACCTACTGGATGAAGAACAAAAAGCAAAAGCTGTATTTAAAGACGAAGTTCCGGGTGACATCATCACCAGTCCGGATAGGCCACAATGGATCTCTGAGTTCAGAGGTATCAAAGGCTCAGAAATGACCACTGCACAGCAGAAAATCCTGCATTATCTTATTGAAGAATACATCGGAAATTTAGAAACCCAAAAAGCAGAGGAATATATGGCAATTCTTCATGATAGGGGATTAGACGAAGTCTATTTTTCCTGGATCGGAAGCTTAGAACCGATGAAAGCCCATTATTACCTGATTCATAGTCCGGATTTCCTTATTGAATATGACAACGTAGGCTTTTTGGATAATGCCAACCATATTCATTCAATCTTAAGAAAGAACGATGGCGATTTCGGAGCAGATATTCTTCGAAAGCACCGAATGGATCATGAGCACAATTAAAATAGCTTGTAAGCCAAAAGGACTTCCCTAAGATATTTACAGTAAATTTTAAATGCCAAACCTTAGTCTTTTCTATGAAATATCCTTTGCTCCTAATTTTTGGAATGATCTTCATTTTCTCATTCTGCAATCCAAAAGCGGAGGACACCTTATCTGAAAACCGACCGAACATATTACTAATCGTCGCAGATGACTTAGGCTATGCGGATATTGGAGCTTTTGGTGGAGATATTGACACACCAAATTTAGATGCTTTGGCGGCGAATGGAATTCGATTTAGTAGATTTTATACTGGACCTGTCTGTGCTGTTACCAGAGCCATGATGCTTTCCGGAAATGACAATCATATTGCCGGAATGGGTTCCCAGGATTTGGTAACAGATGTAACCGGATACGAAGGGCACCTGACTGATAGAATTATTCCGTTTCCAGAACTGCTACAGCAATCAGGTTATTTCACTTTCATAGCCGGCAAATGGCATCTAGGTCTAAGGCCCGAAGATGATCCAGCTAAAAAGGGATTTGAAAGATCCTTTGTAACGTTGGAAGGTGGAGCAAATCATTTCAGCAGCCGACTCCTTTTTCCTGACAGTCCCAAAATAATCTATGGGGACAAGTCATTTTATACAGAAAACGGAGAGAACTCCGATTGGCCAGAAGGAGCTTATTCCTCTGATTTCTACACTGACAAATTGATTTCTTACATAGATTCCAATCTGGAAACTGGTAAACCATTTTTTGGCTTTGCTGCTTACACTTCACCTCATTGGCCACTCCAAGTGCCAGAAAAATACTGGAAAAAATATCAGGGACGGTATGATGAAGGCTACGAAATTCTCCGGGAAAAGAGACTCGAAAATCTAAAAAAAGCAGGTTTGATTTCCCAGAACATGAATTTGCCTGTCTTGCACCCTTCAATAAAGCCTTGGGAAAGTTTAAGCTCCAAGGAAAAAGCCAAAGAAGCTCGAAAAATGGAACTCTATGCCGGAATGGTTGACAATCTTGATGAGAATATTGGGAAAATTCTTGATTACCTTAAAAGTAAAGACTTGTATAAAAATACTTTGGTAATTTTCTTGTCAGATAACGGAGCCGCAGGAAATGATTTTTACTACAGCTCATTCTATGGACCCTACCTCCAGGAGCATTACACCGATTCGTTTGAAGAAATGGGAACCGAAAAAAGTTTCATTTCCTATGGCCCTCAATGGGCAGAAGCTGGATCTGCACCTTTTCGTTATTTCAAAGGATTTACTACAGAAGGTGGAATTACAACTCCTCTGATTATTTCCGGTAAAGGCGTAGAAAAATCCGCGGAAATCGATGCCTCATTTTTGACTGTTATGGATTTGGCTCCCACTTTCCTCGAACTGGCAGGCATTACTTACCCAGAGAAATGGAATGAAATACCTGTAAAACCACAACTAGGGAATTCCCTCGTCCCTTACCTTTCTGGTAAAACAGATCAAATTCATGTGGCAAATTATGTCTTTGGGCTTGAGCATCGAGGCAATGTCTTGATCAGAAAGGGTGATTGGAAACTGGTGAACCATAAACAACCTTTTGAAAGAAAAAATTTTGAATTGTATAATCTCTCGAACGACCTGGCGGAG
Source organism: Algoriphagus sp. SE2 (assembly GCF_039563885.1). Taxonomy (NCBI): domain Bacteria; kingdom Pseudomonadati; phylum Bacteroidota; class Cytophagia; order Cytophagales; family Cyclobacteriaceae; genus Algoriphagus; species Algoriphagus sp. SE2. The sequence continues at coordinate 148,433 of NZ_JBCLWJ010000009.1, forward strand.
CAAAATAACCTGAAAGAGGAGTTTCCTGAAAAATATCAAGATCTTCTCTCGGAGTGGGATAATTATTCTAAAAATGTTGGAGTGGTCCTACCCACTCCCAAAGTAGATATTGATTAAATTTAAATTTATGAAAGAAGCATATTCTTCCTTCTCATTTTGCAGAGCTATTCTCTTCAAATTAACCCTTGACTAATAAGAAATGCGATTTAATACTCAATCTTTTGCAATAGTACTGATTTCAGTTTTAGCCTTTTTCATTTCTTCCAATGTGGCAAATGCACAGTGGACTAATCGATACAGCAAGCTCAATGACTTTGGACATCATGTATATCTGGAGCAGCATGAACTTCCTATTCTCGCCTACGGCCCAACAGACCCGGCCCCCGCTCCAGACGGAAAACATCTTGCAATTGCAGCACGAGGATGGCTCTGGAACTTGGATCTGGAGACGGGTAAAGCCGTAAGACTGACCAAAAGTCCGGGAATAGATTCACGTCCCCGATGGTCCCCCGATGGCAATAAGCTGGCATTCGTCCGGGATGAAGGGAAAAATACGGCAGTAATTGTTTTGGATTTGAAAAGTGGAGCAGAAATCCGGATTGATACCGAAGCCATTGAGTTAGATCCGGAATTTTCAGCCAATAGCGAGTCAATCTATTACTCTTCCGGTAACAGTGGTTCGATCAATCTTAGACGAAGAAATCTTACAACAGGAGTGGATGAGCAACTTACTGATTTAAGACAAGTGGAGCGTAATTCGCGACTTCTAGCAGATGGTAAAAGTCTCATGTACCTTCATGGCCTCGGTGCGAATCGTGTACTTCGCATAAAAGACATGGATTCTGGAACAGACACGATTGCCCTGGAACAGACTTTGACTTATCACTTCACAGCTGATGCCCATCCTGATCAGCGACTGATTGTTTTCAGTGCTCCGATCGACAATGATTACCACCTTTGGACCATGGATTTGGACGATCCTCGGGTGAAAAACCGACTTACGGAAGGAGCTGCTTTCGCATTGACACCAGCATTTAGCGCAGATGGAAACCAAGTTTATTTCGTTGAGTTGGACGAAAATCGCCAGTTTCGATTGATGCGGATTTCTACCTACGGCGGATTGCCTGAACAGGTCATGATTTCAAATTGGGATCTGGGTGAAGCAAGTGGCAGTTTGACTGTTCAAGTTAAAGATGCAGCTGGTAAGCCAGTCACTGCACGAGTTTCAATTGTACGGGAAGATGGATCTCCTGTCGCTTTCCATAAGGATGCTACCTATGCTGATCCACAGACGGGTCGTCATTACTTTTATATAAAAGAAAAAGCAGAATTCAATTTGCCTACTGGAAATTATGAGATATCGGCTGCTCGCGGTCCCATGACATCCGCAGTAAAATCAACCGTTTCAGTTGAAACCAATACTAAAAAAGAAGTAAGCCTTAATCTCGTGCCTATTTGGGATGCATCAGCAGCAGGGTATGTTTCAGCTGATCATCACGTTCATCTCAACGGGGACGGGCACCATCGCGCTACACATGCTGATGCACTTCGAGTAGTAGCTGGTGAAGATCTTGACTTACTTGCCCCGATGTCCTGGAATAGATGGGAAAGACGGATTGATGCTTCCATTCTTGGAAAAGAAACGATCCAAGATGGACGTATCATCGACCAAAGCCAAGAAGTACGCTCGCATTTCCATGGTCATGTAAGCTTACTTGGTCTTGACAAGGCTTATTCCCCTTGGTTTTGGGGACCTACAAATCCAAAACTCGGAGATCCAGATCGAAGCAATGGTGAGGTGTTGGATTTTGCTGATAGCATGGGAGGATTTATGACCTATGTTCACCCTATAGAAATAGACTCTGATCCTTTTGACCAGCTGGAAACCGGTCCTATTCCCATCGAGCTAATTTCAGATGCAGTCCTAGCCGACCAGATCGGTATGGAGATGGTTTGCGCCTGGACAAGTCCTCTAGGGAACAGTGAGGTTTGGTATCGTCTGCTTAATATCGGACAGCAGGTTGCTGCCATGTCAGGGACAGATATGTGGGTGGATTTTCACCGAACGATGGCTGCAGGAACAGGAAGAAACTATGTTCGTCTTGAAGGAGCTGAGATGTCTGCCCAGTCTGTTCTTGAGGCAGCGATGGCTGGTAAAGGATTTGTTACCACAGGTCCTGCCTTGCTTTTTCAGGTTGGTCAGGATGCTCAGCCTGGCGATGTGATTGGCAACGGAAGGCAAGATTGGAATGCTACTCTAGCCAGCACCAACGATATAGATGTAGTAGAACTTATAGTCAATGGAAAAGTAGTTGAGAAATTAACTGGAATAAAAGCGGGAGAAACCCGACAATACCAAGGGAAAATCGTCCTTCCTGAAGGTGGATGGATAGCGATCCGTGCCTATTCCAGCGAACTTAAGGAAGATACTTGGCCTACCATGCATGCTAGGCCATTTGCCCATAGTTCACCTATTTGGATCAATGCTATTGGCAGTACCGATCCGATGGCCCGAAAAGCCGCCGCTGATGATCTGATTCGAGCCATAGACGCTTCCGAAAAAATTGCGAGAAGGTCTTACGGCGAAATAAAGATAGACCGAATGCTGGGTCGATTTGAAGAAGCTCGTAGAAAATTGAAAGGAATGATGGACAACTGATTTGTAGTTAAGCTTCAATAATAAGAAATGGCACTTCCCGAGAAATTATTACCTAAAACACTATTAAAAACATTTTCTGCCTTAGAATTTATGAACCCTAGAATCAAGTATTTCCTATCTCTATTCGCTATTCTCATCTTAACAGTTGAGAAATCGATAGCACAAACCTACGGACAAAATGGAATGGTCGTATCTGACCATTATTTAGCCTCTGAAGTGGGAGTTGAAATCCTAAAAAAAGGAGGAAATGCCATTGATGCTGCCGTCGCAACAGCATTTGCTTTGGCTGTCACGCATCCTGAAGCAGGAAATATCGGAGGTGGAGGATTTATCGTTTTCATGAAATCTGACGGGGATGTGACCACTTTTGATTTCCGTGAAAAAGCTCCTTTGGCAGCAAGTCCCACCATGTTTTTAGATGAAAACGGTGAAATCAAAGACAATTCTAATCACCGTGGATTACTTTCCGTTGGTGTTCCCGGGACTGTTGCAGGTCTCTATCAAGCACATCAGAAATATGGAAAACTACCCTGGAAGGATCTGGTAAACCCTGCTATTAAACTTGCAAAAAAAGGATTCCCCATGTCTTGGGGATTGTATCGAGTTGCCACTAGAATTTCCGAAGCGGACGAATCCTGGGACATCATGAAAAACTACTTTAGAAATTCTAATGGTGAGATTGTGGCACCAGGGGAACTTTGGAAGCAAGCAGCTTTGGCAGAAACCTTAACAGAGATCCGTAATCATGGAAGAGATGGATTTTATAAGGGGAAAGTAGCGGCAGAAATTGAAGCTTACATGAAAGCCAATGGAGGAATCATCACTCAAGAAGACCTTGCCAAATACGAGGCAGTAGAAAGAAAGCCTGTTAGTACTACTTTCGATGGGTATGAGATTTTTTCAATGCCTCCACCAAGTTCAGGAGGTGTGGCATTGATTGAAATGATGAACCTGATGGAAGCTGCGGATATTTCGGATGTTGAATTCAACTCCACAGCTTATGTGCATTTGGTAGCGGAATCTATGAGAAGGGCATTTGCGGATCGGGCGGAATTTTTAGGTGATCCTGATTTTAATCCTGAGATGCCCATAGACAAGTTGATTTCAAAAGATTTTGCAAAAGCAAGATTTGAAAACCTGGATTTAAAGCATGCCTCGAAAAGTGATTCTTCAAAATACGGACAACTCTATGGCGGAGATCACACCACTCATTTTTCAGTGACTGACAAAGATGGAAATGCTGTTTCCCTTACTTACACCTTAGAAAATTCTTACGGGGTGAAAATGGGCTCATCCAAATTGGGTTTCATTTTCAATAATGAGATGGGAGATTTCAATCCGATCCCAGGGGTAACCACCTCCACGGGGTTAATCGGCTCCAATCCAAATCTCGTGGCTCCGGAAAAACGAATGCTTTCCAGCATGACTCCGACGATTGTAGCTAAAGATGGGAAACCCTATTTAGTGATCGGAAGTCCAGGAGGAAGAACAATCATCAACACGGTATTTCAGACGGTATTAAATGTTTTGGTTTATGATATGCGGATAGACCGTGCTATCGAAGCGATGAAGATCCATCATCAGTGGCTTCCAGACCAAATCCTCTATGAGCAAAATTTACTTTCTCCTGATACCAGAAAAGCCTTGGAAGAAATGGGACATACTTTAAGACCAAGAACTAATCTTGGTGTTTTGATGGGCATTACCTATGATCCGGAATTAGGAACATGGGTAGGGGCTTCGGATTCATCGAGTGAAGACGGAGGAGCAAGAGGGTATTAGGTCAGTGAACAGGAAGCACTGTGCAGTGGGCAGTGAGAAGATTCGAAATTTGAAACGTCATTGCGAGGAGGAGGAACGACGACGCGGCAATCTCGCATTGATAAAAGGAGGCTAGAGGATTATAGAAAAATCAAGGGAAAAGCTTGAAACATGAGTTGAGAGATAAAAAAGTTAAAGTGGGCAAACATTAGAAAAAATAAATAAGAATTAATCAAACGTCAAATACACGAGTGGAAAGCAAAACAGGGTTAAAAAGGGAAATTGGAGTCTGGGGACTTTCTGCCAACATCGTCAATATCATTGTTGGCGCAGGAATATTTGTGTTGCCCGCCATTGTAGCGGAAATCATGGGTTCTACAGGTATCATAGTTTACCTTTTTTGTGGATTCTTGATTGCTCTGGTGATGCTTTGTTTTGCTGAAGCAGGAAGTAAAATCACCCGGTCAGGAGGTGCTTATGCTTATGTGGAAACGGCATTTGGTCCTTATACTGGTTTTTTAGCAGCCATCTTTATGGTCACTGGAAGTGTGTTTTCTGATGCTGCAGTTGCTAATGCATTAGTAGAATTAATAGGATTGGCTTTTCCTGTTTTTACAGACCCAGTCAATAGATTCCTCTTATTACTAGTCTTTTTCTCAAGTTTGGCGCTCCTAAATGTCATTGGCGTTAAACAAGGAATCGGCTTGGTTAAAATCAATACGGTTGCAAAACTCACGCCTATTATCTTGTTGATATGCTTTAGCTGGAAGGATGTTTCATTTTCGAATTTGTATTGGGAGTCGGCTCCTTCTTTGGATCAATTTGGACAAGCTTGCTTGATTTTATTCTTTGCCTTTCAGGGAGGTGATGCAGGATTATCAGTCGGAGGTGAGATCAAAAAGCCACAAAAAACAGTCCCTAGAGCGATTTTTATAGGTATTCTGTTTGTATTAATCCTTTACGTCTTAATTCAAACTGTTGCACAAGGAGTGATGGGAGATTCACTACCTGAAAATAAAGAAGCGCCTTTGGCAGCAGTAGCAAATATTGTTTTTGGCCCTATTGGATACACAGCTTTATTGGTGGGAGCTGGAATCTCTATGTTTGGCATGTTGAGCGGAGAAATACTGAACATGCCAAGAGTGATTTTTGGATTGGCAAGTGATCGAATAGTTCCAGTTGACAAATTAGCTGCCATTCATTCAAGATTTAAAACCCCGTATTTAGCCATCTTATTGTACGCGGGACTCGGCTTCACATTGGCAGCCCTAGGTGGTTTCCGTCAACTCGCTGTAATCGCATCTGCCAGTATGCTCTTGGTGTATTTTGGGGTTTGCCTCTCTGTCATTTGGTTGCGAAAAAAGCAGGCTTCCAAACCTGGAGATTTTAAAATCCCATTTGGACCAGTGGTTCCTATTTTATCATCACTAATTATCCTGTTTTTCCTTTCCAACTTGACAGGGTATGAAAAGACAGGTCTTACAGTATTCTTTGTTGCTTTGACAGTCATTTATTTCCTTATAAAAGCCGTCAGAGATAAAAAAACAAAATCCTAAATCAACATATATTTCACAGATCCAATCCTAAATAATTATGAATTAATGAAAGACCCCCAAATAGACCTAAAACGAGAGATTGGAATTTTAGGTGTAGTTACCAACGTACTAAGCATCTCTATTGGAAGTGGAATATTCCTCTTGCCGGCTTTGGTATTTGTTATTTTGGGCAATGGAAGTATCCTAGCATATGTTTTTTGTGGTCTGATCTTTTTAGGTCTCGGGCTTTGCTTTGCAGAAGTGAGTAGTAGAATTTCCGATACTGGAGGGATGTATGTTTATATTGAACGGGCTTTTGGTCCTCTGGCAGGTTTTCTTGCCAATATTCTATATTTATTTGGAGTAGGTGTTTTGGCATGTGCTGCACTACTTAATGCCATGGCAGATATCGCCTCCACCTCTTTCCCGATTTTTCAGGAAGGTTGGGCTAGAATTCTATTTTTCTCTGTGATTTTAGGAGTTATATCTTTCCTCAGTGTTCGGGGAATTAAAGACAGCATGGTCTTCGTGAAACTGCTTACTTTTTCCAAGGTTTTGGCAATTATAGCCCTTGTGATCTTTGGACTTTCTGCTTTAAACCTCGATAATATTTCATGGAAAGGTTTTCCTGAATTTTCCAAAATCGGTGAAGCAACACTTCTCTTGATCTTCGCATTTCTTGGTGGTGAATTAGCATTGAGTATCGGGGGTGAAATGAAAAATCCCAAGCGGACAGCTCCCATTGGATTTGTGATAGGGATTTTCGGAGTTGTATTGATATTCTGTCTGATCCATTTGTCTGTTCAAGGAGTACTTGGCCAGGCTCTGATCGAAAATCAAGAAGCTCCACTTGCAGAATTAGCCAAAAGTTTGGCAGGAAATACTGGGTTTCTTCTAATCATTATCGTCTCTTTTATCGCAGTATGGAGTACATTCAGTTCCATTTTTTTGCTAAAGAATAGGATATTATATGCCGGAGCCGTAGATGGTATTTTGCCTAAAATATTCGCAAAACTTCATCCCAAATATGGTACCCCGGCATTAGCGATTCTTTTTTTAGCAATTTTAGAATTGGTGATTGCGAGTACGGGGAGCTTCAAGTATTTGTTGATTTTGGTCACAGCCGTATCTATTCTGATTTATATAGGAGTAATTCTGGCCTTTTTCAAATTTAGAATAGGCGAGAAAAACCCAGGTCCTGAAGTATTTAAAGTAAAGGGGGGATATATCATTGGCACCTTTGCCTTGATTGCTTTGATGTGGGTTTTTTCTCGATTGCAATGGACAGAAATTCAGGGAGTCTTTATTTCTCTCGGAGTTCTTATCTTCATTTACTATTTCCTTAACTTTTTAAAAGTCAAAAGAAAAAGAGAAATACCTTAGTTTTTTTCAAAAACAAATAGGCAATACTATAAGGAAAGTATTAAATAAATTTATAAACATTGATCTAAGCACAAGTTAAAAACCACAATCCCGATTCAATTCTTTAAAAGAAAACGAAATATGAAAATCAAAATTTCCCTAGTTGTTATCCTTGCGATCTTTGTAAGCTTTCAGCTTAATGCGCAGCAAAAAACCAATTTGGAACTAACAGATATCTTCGATCTGGAATATGTAACAAATCCAAGTATCTCACCAGATGGAAGCAAGGTGGTTTATGTCCGAAACTTCAAAGACATCATGACAGATCGGGATTATTCCAATCTCTGGATTACAAATATCGATGGGACACAAAACCGCCCTTTGACCCAAGGTAATCACCGAGACTTTGGACCTGTTTGGTCTCCTGATGGAAGCAAAATTGCCTATCGTTCCAATAGTCAGGATGATCGGGTAAAGCTATTTGTTCTTTATCTTGATACAAGAGAGTCTGTGTCCCTGACTAATTCAGCCAATGCACCCGGCTCGGTAAGCTGGTCACCGGATGGACAAAGCTTGGCTTTTACCCAGTTTGTTCCTTCTAACCCCAAATCATTATTGACTATTCCAGCAAAACCTGCCGGAGCAGAGTGGAATGCTTCTCCGATTTTTATTGATGAGTTGAATTATCGAGGTGATGGTGCAGGCTATTTGAAGCCAGGTTATCAACAGATTTTCACGATAGGATTAACTGGCGGAACCGCTAGGCAGTGGACTTCTGACGATCAGGATTATGGATCGCCAGTTTGGTCGGTAGATGGAAAAAGCCTGATTTTCTCAGCTAATCTTCACGAAGACAATGAGCTGGTTCCCAACAATTCGGAGATTTACCAGCTTAGCTTGGTAGATGGAAAAATCACAGCCTTGACCTCCCGTTTTGGACCAGATGGAAACCCAGCTATCTCTCCAGATGGTAAACAAATTGCCTATATCGGTTTTGATGATACGTTCCAAGGTTACCAAGTTCGAAATCTCTATGTGATGAATGCAGATGGCTCCGGAGTGAAAAACCTCACTGAAGATCTTGATCGCAGTGCAAGCAATCCCCAATGGGAAGCAAACGGAAAAGGAATCTATTTCCAATATGATGAAAAGGGAGATACGAAAATTGGACATGTTGCATTGACAGGTAAAGTCAGAACAGTTGTAGAAGGGCTTGGTGGATTGGATTTGGGAAGACCATACAACGCCGGTTCCTATTCGGCTTCTTCCAACAATCGTTTTGCCTACACGCTTGGAGGTGGAGATCATCCGGCCGATTTAGCCGTTTGGGTGGACGGTACAAGCAATCGAATTACCTCGGTGAATGATGACGTATTTTCATATCGGGAAATCGGAAAGGTAGAAGAAATCTGGTGGAAATCCAGCTATGACCAGAAAGACATCCAAGGCTGGATCGTGACTCCTCCTAATTTTGATCCAAGCAAGAAATATCCTTTCATCTTGGAGATACACGGCGGGCCATTTGCAATGTACGGCAATTCCTTCTCCTACGAAATCCAGCAATATGCAGCAGCTGGTTATGTAGTGCTTTATTCAAATCCAAGGGGAAGTACGGGATATGGAGCAGAATTCGGAAACTCAATCCATCACGACTATCCCAACCATGACTACGAAGATTTGATGTCTGGAGTAGATGCGGTGATTGAGAAAGGCTATGTAGATACTGTAAATCTCTTTGTAACTGGAGGTTCTGGAGGGGGAGTATTGACTGCTTGGATCGTTGGAAAAACAGATCGATTCAAAGCGGCTGTAGTGGCTAAGCCCGTTATCAACTGGACCAGCTTTGTTTTGCATGCAGATGGAGCTGCCTTCTTTGCTAAGTATTGGTTTGGGGCGATGCCTTGGGAAGATATTGAGAATTATTGGAGAAGATCTCCACTTTCGCTAGTTGGAAATGTAAGCACTCCTACCATGCTTTTGACTGGTGAGCAGGATTTCCGAACCCCAATTTCCGAGTCTGAACAATATTATGCTGCGCTGAAGCTCCAAGGAGTAGAATCAGCGATGGTTCGAATTCCCAATGCCTCCCATGGATTAGTCAATCGTCCAAGTATGCTAATGAGTAAATCAGCTTCAATTCTAAGTTGGTTTAATCACTATAGAGACCAGAAATAAATTCATTTAAATACATTGCCTATGAAAAAGTGCCTGTTTTCAATAATTAGCTTGGTTGCTTTCATAGCAATGACGCAAGCACAAGGAATTGTTTACCCGGCTATTCAAGGGTATGGTGGAGTTGAGGAAGTTCCATTTGAAACTATCAAACCGGATCCAAATCAACAATACAAATTCGTAGTAGAATTCGACAAAAGAATTGAAGACAAAAAAAAGATTTCGGGTGATTTAGACTATGCAGCCAGGATGTATAATTTGCATATTTATGCTGGTGTGCCAAAGGAAAATCTTGCGTTTGTATTTGTTGTTTTTTCAGGTTCTACTCCAATTGCTCTAAGCAATGAAGAATACAAAAAGCGATTTGGTGTAGCCAACCCAAATGCTGAAATATTAGAGGAGTTCAAGAAAAATGGAGTAAGAATCATCGTCTGTGGACAATCAATGATGAAGCAAAATCTAGAGCCTAGCATGATCTATCCCGGAGTTGAAATGGCAGTTTCAAGATTTACAGCAACTACAGATCTGCTGAACAAGGGGTACTTATTGTTTGTCCTATAAGTGAAAGCCATGAAGATCTCAAAGGCAATACTAATTTTATTCTTACAAGGGTGTCTATTTTGGATACCCTTGGATTTATTCGGGCAAGAGGCTGAAATTACTGAAATCCAATCCCAAAGAGAGTCCTCCAATTTAGCACTTAGAAATTTTAATGAAGAGCTGAATAGTACTTTCCTTACAGATGACGTTTTGATCACCACAGGAGCAGGAACTTTACTGTCTGGAAAAGCTGAATTGATGGATTATATAAAAAATGCAACCGGTCCTCGGATGTATTGGGTAAGAACTCCAAATGAGATAAAAGTGAATCCTGAAACCAAGTTGGCCTGGGAAACTGGTACCTGGAAAGGGTTTGTAGAAGGATCTACAGAATCAGTCGTAGGTGGAAAATATTCTGCCCAATGGACAAAGAAATCGGGAACATGGTTGATCCAGTCCCAACTGTTTGTGACTTTACCAATTGAATAGCATGGAACAAGGCGAGAATTCCAAACCAACAGCACCAATCCAGAAATTGGAAATCCTATTTCAAGGAATTTTTTATGCTCTTTCTAGCGGTTTTTTGTGGATTTCTTGCTGAAAACTACCGGGAGTCTTTGACTAATGAAACCATAGAAAAAGAATACATATTATCTTTAGTCGAGGACCTGAAAGTAGACACAGCAAATCTGAACAGCTACGTTTCATTTAAAAAGGTGAAAGGCCATTTGATGGATTCTTTGGCAATAATGCTAGTAAACAGAAATCATCACCTTTTTGGAAATCAGATTTATTACTTAGCCAGACAAGTTTTTTATGAAAGCCCATTTGTTTATTCAGATGGAACTATTCAGCAACTAAAAAATGCTGGAAACCTTCGCTTGATCAAAAAACGTGTCATCGTAGAAGAATTACTCAAATATGAGAAACAGGTAAAAGTATTAATTGATTGGGAGGAAAATGAAAGCCTTACTAAATCCACTTTTCGGGAAATGGGTGGAAGGGTTTTTGACTCTCAAGCACTAAATGCCACAATGAATGATGAGATGAATTTTGTGGTCCCGAAAGATAATCCTCAATTGATCACGGACGATTTCCAAACGCTGAATGAGATGGCTTTCCAAGTTCATTATTTGTCAAAAATGTGTTTTGGAAATAGTAAGCGCGCTGCTTCACTTCGAACCAGTGCTGTCAATCTATTGGGATTGATTGAGTCAGAATATAAACTGGACTAGCTTTACTGAACCTAAAAAAAAGAATAGATCAAGAATTCAGGTTTCTTTCCCAAAACCCTATGAGTAAGGCTTCTTTGATCAAGGAGTTGTTCATACTCTTCCCAGTAATCATTTAAGTTTTTTAATTTTAAGTAAAAGTAAACCTCCAGAAAGTAAAGTGGCACATTCATAGTGGCAAAGTATAGATTGGAGCATTTAAATCAAGACTAGGAGCATTTGATGGCATATAAAACACAACTTGTTTAAGCACATCAATTTATTTGAGCTTTGGAAACTCGGTGAAATCCCGGAAAATACTGATATTGATAGTATTACCATAGAATAGACTATGATTAAACTTACCATTAACGGAAAAGATCATTCCGTAGATGCTCCCCAAGGAATGCCTTTACTCTGGGTAATTCGTGAACAATGTGAGCTAACAGGAACAAAATTCGGCTGCGGAATAGCCCAATGTGGAGCTTGCACCGTACACATGGATGGAAAGCCTATACGTTCTTGCATCACACCTGCTACCTCGGCAGAAGGCAAAAACATTACCACGATAGAAGGCATTGCACCTGATGAAAGAACTTTGCACATCGTTCAGCAAGCCTGGATCACTGAGCAAACTCCCCAATGTGGCTATTGCCAATCCGGTCAAATCATGTCTGCAGTGGCTCTTTTAAATGAAAACCCTGCACCTTCCGATGAGGAAATCGAACAGGCCATGTCTGGAAATATCTGTCGTTGCGGCATGTATTCCAGAATCAAATCTGCCATAAAGCTTGCGTCTGAAAATCTTCAATCTTCTTCTAATCCTAAAACTTAAAAGCTATGAAAAAATGGACTAGAAGAGCATTTATCAGTGCGGGAGTATTAGCTGGAGGTACCTTGGTATTGGGAATAGCTATCCGACCTGGAAACAGATCTTCCAAAGTTGCCGGATTTATTGCCGACGAAGGTGAAACTGTCATGAATATTTGGCTAAAAATCTCCCCCGACAATACAGTCACAGCCATAATTCCCCATGCTGAAATGGGACAAGGAGTTCATACCACTCTAGCGATGATGCTTGCTGATGAAATGGATGCAGACTGGTCAACCGTTCGGTTTTTGGAAGCTCCGGCTCATAAGGAATATGCAAACTTTACATTTCTCAAAGGCTTTATTGTTGGAAATTCAGAACTTCCCAAGTTTTTGGATGAGTCAATCAATGGTGTATTTCTAACTGCAGTAAAGTCCTTAAATTTTCAAATTACTGGGGGATCTGCCTCTGTAAGGTTTACAGGACAGCAAGCAATGCGAATAGCAGGTGCAGCTGCAAAATCCATGCTTCTTCAAGCGGCTGCCGAGTCTTGGAAGGTTCCGGTAGCCGAACTAAAAGCTCAAAACAGTAGGATTACTCATGAGGCTACCAAGAAGACAGCAACTTATGCGGAACTGGCCCCTGCTGCTGCCAAGATAAAAAAGCCAACTCACCCAAAGTTAAAATCCCGGAATGAGTTCACCATCATAGGCACTTCCAAACCAAGGTTTGATATTCCTGAAAAAGTCACGGGAGAAGCCCAATTTGGAATAGATGTCGTACTTCCTGAAATGAAATATGCCACCATTAGATCCTCTCCTGTTTTTGGAGCAAAGGTAAAATCAGTAGATACTTCAATTCCATCAGCTATATCTGGGATTCTAAAAATTATTAATCTTGAAAATGCTGTGGCAGTTATTGGTGATGGCTACTGGCAGGCAAAAACAACACTTGATAATTTGGCTATTGAGTTTCATACTACAGAAAATAACACCTTAAGCCAAGATCAAATTATCTCTGGATATCGCAATGCAATGACTACGGATTTGGCAGATGGAAATCTAGATACCCATTCGAAAAAAGGAGATGTTTCTGCTGCCTTTGAGGAAGCGGATTCTATTATAGAAGTTGAGTACCAACTCCCATTTTTAGCACATGCTACAATGGAACCCATTAACTGTACAGCCTGGGTTCATGATGGGAAATGTGAGCTATGGTGCGGAAGTCAAAATCCACTCGGAGTCAGAGCAGAAATTGCAGACCTACTTGACTTCGATCCTGAAAATGTGATCGTTAACAATCAGTTGCTCGGTGGAGGTTTTGGTCGTCGATCTGAGTCAGATGTGATGAAGCAGGCAGTTTTGATAGCCAAGGAGGTTGATTTTCCTGTGAAACTAATCTGGTCCCGAGAAGAAGACACGCAGCATGATGTGTATAGGGAGGCGACTCTCAGCAGAATAAAGGCTGGATTAGATCAAGCAGGGAATCCGATTGCATATGATCATCAATTTATATTTAAGCACCATCCTCCAGAGGCTGCAGATATTCCTTATGATGTTCCGAATCAATTGATCAGATATTCTAGTCCACCCTCTTATGTCCCCTGGGGAAACTGGAGAAGTGTGGACCATTCTACACATGGCTTTTTGACCGAGTCATTTATAGATGAGCTGGCCTTCGCAGCAAAAAAGGACCCACTTATATTTCGAAAGAACTTAAGTAAGAATAATTCAAGGTTTCAAGCTGTTTTGGATTTAGCAAAAGAAAAGTCCAACTGGGAAAAAGCTCTTCCTTCTAATTGGGGAAGAGGGATAGCAATCGCTCAATCTTTTGGGACTATCGTGGCGGAAGTGGCTGAAGTAGAAATTACCGTCGATGGAAATGTAAAAGTCCATCGGGTTGTTTGTGCAGTTGACGCTGGCTTGGTAGTTCATCCAAATGGATTCATTGCTCAAATGGAAAGTGGAATCATTTATGGTTTGTCAGCAGCAATGACAGGAGAAATTACCATTGAAAATGGAGCTGTGTCCCAAAATAATTTTCATAATTATCCAGTGACCAGATTGAACGAGGCACCGGTAATCGAAACCTATATTATCAATTCTGACAATCCTCCAGGCGGGGGTGGTGAACCCAGCACTCCCGTTATAGCCCCAGCTGTGACAAATGCTATCTTTAATGCAACTGGAAAACGAATTCGTCAATTGCCGATTTCTAAAAATGATTTGAAAGAATCGATTCGGCAAACTACATAATGGATTTTCTGAAAAATTCAGAAGAAGTTTATATTAACCAAAAAATTAAGAAATCATGGGAATGTTTTGGGATTTATTACAGCAAAGCGAAATAGAAGATCAAAAAGAAAAGGCAGTTTCTCTAGAGCAGCGCGTTCTTTATTTAGAGGAAGAGCTTGAAAAGACCAGACTCTTGTTAATAAAAACCTTGCACTTACTCGAAAAAGAAATCGGGAAGGATATTGATGGGGATGGAAAGTTAGGATAAACCTAACCAAGAATTAAAAAATCAATGGTTGCGTTTAAAAAAAACTAATAAATACTTTATCTCCTCGGAAAACTTAGATAGAATAGTTTTCAGGTAAGATTTAATTGGTAAAACCATGCTGAGAAATCCTGCCAGAAAGGAAATTTATAGAATGTGAACAAAGAAATATGATAAATCAGGAGCAGGGCTAAGACTATCAGAAAAACATCTTTCCTATGGTGTGTTTTCCAATCCCAAATAGCTAATCCAATCACCAAAATATCCGCTAATAAAAACCCGAAAAAGGGAACAACTGGAAACCCTTCCAACTTTGGCGCAAACTCAACCATGGGGGAAATGTACTTGTAAATAATCCTGTCAGTAATGGGAGTGAACAAGGGGAAAATCGTACAAATCATGTATCGGGCATGAGTGAACCGGTCTTTTCGAAAATAGATGCCAAGTCCGTAAATAATCAATAAAATAACCGATGCGTTAAGCATAAGGGACATGGAAAAATAAGTTCCGAAATTTACCTCTGGACTCTTTCGTATTGTGGCATGAATCAGAAGAATTGTTGATACGAACAAAATTGGGAAAATCAGATAGGATGCCTTTCCAACAATTGTATGAATCCTATATTTTTTGATCCTAATCAGGATAGCTTGGGCGATCAACATCAGACACCATAAAGTCATGAATACCCCATGAAAATGGACGTAAAATGTCATCTCCTGACCCAAAATCGAAAAGTAATTACTCCAAAACGCAAGTAATATAAATACAAAGAAGGCGATCAAATAGATCGCACTTCTTTGATATAAAGCCTGATTTAAGTTTAAGGATTTTGGCATAAAATTAAACTATTCCGATTTCTGGCATTTCCGAGAACTGCTAATTATCAATTCTTTCCATTTTTAAAGCTTTTGTCGGGATAAGCTGGCGCCTGAGGGACAGGTCTTGGATCGGATTTGATTAATTCTTTCAAATGCTCGATAGCAGCCTCCAGCTGCGCATCTTTTCCTTCGAAAGTTGCTTTCGGTAAATTGATCACTTCGATATCTGGAATAAACCCGACTCCTTCGATGAGCCATTCTCCCTCTTCTCCGTAAACGCCATTCATCGGCGCTCGGGCGATTCCATTGTCAGTAAGTGTATTCGAACCTGATAGCCAAACTTCTCCACCCCAGGTTCTAGCTCCAATTGCTTTACCCATGCCCAGTCTTCGGAAGCCTTCTGCAAAAGCTTCTCCATCAGAAGCGGTAAACTCATCAACCAGCAAGACCAAATGACCTCGGAAGGCATACGGCATATTCCAATAGGGTTCACCCGTTCTACCTTTCCAGTAGAAAAACACCTCGCGCATCAACTTTTCCAGTATAAAGGAATCAATATTCCCTCCACGGTTTTGGCGCATGTCGATCACCAAGCCTTCCTTTTTAAACTGAGGATAAAAGTCCCGATACCACTGCCCAATATCTCCCGAGGTCATTGCTCGAAGGTGGACATAGCCTAAAGCTCCATCAGATTTAGCCTCTGTTTCTAATCTTCGGGTATATTCCCATTCGTTATAGCGAAGATTTGATTCTGCTCTAGCGGTCATCGGCTTTAGAATCTGATCTGTTTTGGCATTGCCATCTGCAGAAAGAAGGGAGATTCGAACTTGCTTACCTGCCTTGTCTCTCAATAAATAATAGAGATCTGGAACTTCCATCACCGCCACTCCATCAATATGTGTGATGACATCGCCTTCAGAAATAGTCAAATCCGGGTGGGCAAGCGGCGACATCTCATCGGGATAATCTGGATCAGACAAGTAGATATGATCAATCGAATAGCCTCTCAATTTTTCATTTCGACTAAGTTTTGCTCCAAGCATTCCAAAATTGATGTTGTCTTCCCCATCTCTCAAATCACCGCCTCTCACAGAAGTGTGGAGGACAGAAAGTTCTCCCACCAGTTCTCCGATCACATCCGAAAGTTCAGCTCGAGTAGTTACCCGATCCACCAAGGGAAGGTACTTCTGGTACATTGCATCCCAGTCCACGCCGTGCATATTGACATCATAAAAGTAATCGCGCTCCATTCTCCAGGCATCGGTGTAGATTTGCTTCCAATCCTCCCGAGGATCAATGGAATAAGTCACTCCACTGAAGTCAACTTTGGTTTTGGACAAGTCAGAAACTGGCGAGGTACCCAATTCCACGACAGAATAATTTGATCCGCTTCTGACAAGGAGGTATTTATTGTTAAGCGAAACAGTATAGTTTCTGGCATTTTCGATAAAAGCTTTTGGTTCAGGCTTGTTGGAAATCGGTACCATCATGAGTGGTGCTTTGTCATTGCCACTAGCACCTGCACCATAGATGACACCCATTCCAGTACCAATTTCATGGTAATAAATGGCCTTATCTGTCACTATAAGATTGGTATAATTCCCTGCCGGAACAGGGACTTCCCGAAGTCTAGCCTGAAGCCCATTTTCTTCAATGGTCACCGTTACTTTTTCAGGAGTTTTTTCCGCTTCTTTTTGCAGTTCATTGTTGAAAAAGAAAGGAGAAACCAAGCCAGGCTTTAAACCGATTTGATAGATTTTCATCTGCTTTTCCCAGAAAGGTTCTGGCTGACGTGTACCCCAAGGGCTACCTATCACAGATTGGAAATTACGATCAGAAAGAAAGTACAACCAATTTCCGTCTGTACTCCACTGCGGGCTTAGACTATTTGCCCGATCAGAAGTCATAGCAATTCGCT
Organism: Algoriphagus sp. SE2; assembly: GCF_039563885.1. Taxonomy (NCBI): domain Bacteria; kingdom Pseudomonadati; phylum Bacteroidota; class Cytophagia; order Cytophagales; family Cyclobacteriaceae; genus Algoriphagus; species Algoriphagus sp. SE2. Next base: position 165,719 of record NZ_JBCLWJ010000009.1, read on the forward strand.
TCTTGCTGTCGATATTAAAGGCATGAATTTGCGAAAATGTATTGCTTGCCGCTTGTGCATAGGCCAGCCATTTGCCGTCGGGAGACCAAGCCATACTCGAGGTGATATCTTCATCTGAATCTGTGACTTTTATCTGAGATCCTGTGGCTTTATCCATCACCCAAATAGTCTGATTCAAATCCCGATAGGCTATTTTTGATCCATCTGGAGAAGGAAGCATATCAAACTTCAAGGTGGTCCCATTCTTGGATACTTGCTTTCCTTGATCCATTCCTAGACTGTTGTACTCATGAATTTCAAACTCCGAACTTTCATCAGAGAAGGTTAAAATCGACCTCCCGTCAGGAGAAAAAATCGCATCTCGATAGCGAACTCCATCTTTTCGACTGAGGCGAACGGTTCGTCCCTCTTTTACTGGAACAGAAAATACCCGGCCACGAGTAGTCATTACCACTCGTTCGCCATCATTGGAAACTGCCATAGCACTTAAATAAGACATGGGGTTATCCACCCATTTTTCACGGAGCTGATCAAAGTCTGAGATAAGCTGAATGGCAATGGTCTTTGCATTTTCATTTCCTAAATCCATCAATTTTAGATCTGCCCCAACCCGATAAACCAGTTGATTTCCAGAAATCGAGAACTCCCGCACGTCGTAGCTTGGCTCTTGGGTGATTTGGGTAAGAGAGCCCCCATTTTCATCCATGCTCCAAACATTCACGATGCCATCGCGAGAAGACAGGAAATATACTTTGCCCTGATGTGGCACTGGATGATGATCCTCGCCTTTGTAGTCTTTAGTCAGTTTTACTGCCTCAGCTGCTCCTTCAGTATACTTCCAAAGTTGACGAGCAGTTCCTCCTTCGTAGCGTTTGGTGACGTTATTGTGGAAAGTCGGCCGAACAAAAAAGTACGTAGAACCATCTTCAGAAAAGCTTCCCTCAGCTGCCATTTCCAATGGAAGAAGTGTTTTCTCCCCATTTGCCACATTAACCGTAATTGTGTTGAGTTTCGGAAGAGTAGAATATTGGTTAGTGACATAGGCAATTTCCGTCGCAGATTTCCAAGCCGTGGGAATCGAGGACGAAGGTTCAAAAGTCAATCGCTTTGGAAGCCCACCAGCGATTGGCATCACATAGACTTCAGTAGGTCCTTCATAACTGGCAGCATAGGCAACCCATTTCCCATCTGGAGAAATCTTTGGATCAGATTCATCACCGGGATGTGAAGTCAATCGTACGGCGTTTCCACCGGAAGTAGGCACTCTCCAAATATCACCTTCGGCGACAAATACCAATTGATCTCCTTTGAAATCCGGATGCCTAAAATAGCCTGGAGTAGTTTGGGCAATAGAAAAATTGCAAATAAGGAGTAAAAGAGGAAGAAAGAATTTTGACATGGTTTCTAGATTTTATCAGAAAGTACTCAATCTAACTGATCTGCTAGAATTCCCCATGCCTTTGGTATAAAATTCAATGGAAGCAATTTTTGAGAGGTTTTACAAAAGGCATCAATCCAAGCAAAGAAAAAATATAAAAAATCTAATAAAGATGTACTTTATCTAAGTTTCATCTCGTATTTTGACAAAACTTGATTATTAATGAAGCCCTCTAAATTGATTTTTTAACCATGATCTCATTTTTTAGAAAAATCCGTCAAAATCTCCTGTCTCAAAGTCAGGTCACCCGCTATTTGGTTTATGCGATTGGGGAAATCTTTTTAGTAGTTATAGGAATTTTGATAGCCCTACAAATCAACAATGCCAATGAGGCCCGCAAAGCAAGAATTTCAGAGATGGCAGTATTAAATAATCTTATTCAGGATTTAAGAGCCGATTCTCTCTCATTTACTGAAAACCTTGCAAGCCTAACTAAAATAAATAACCTGCATAAGGTACTCTATGAAATCGGAGTGAAAGGGATGGATTTGGAGATTGAAAACCCCAATATGATCAGGTTCATGATCTACTATAATCCTGTAGCGATAAAGAATGATCCTTCTGTTGCTGGTAAAATCTCGGATGAGGTAATTCGAAAAGAGATTGTCACTTATGCCAGGAATTTAAAAGATCTCGATGATGCTTATTCGGAATTTTCCCAATTGGTAGAAAATAGAATTCGGTTTTTTTTGAGCGACAAAAAAGTCCACCAATTGTCCAGCTGGTTTGATAATAATGGCTTCAAAACTAAAGGAGAAGTACCCATTGATTTTATTGATGAAGCAGATTTAGCCCTTCTTTCCAAAACACCGGAATTTCAACAACTGATTTTGGAATCATCCATCAAATGCAAAAACACCGAATTCAACATTGAAACAGTCCTGACGCAAAACCAAAAACTAAAGGAATTGATCATGGAGGAATTGGCCAAATGAACAATTCTTTCACTAGCTTAAACTAAATGAAACGAATCCTCACCACCCTCAAAGAAAAATGGCCCGAATATATTCTGGAAATCCTCGTGATTACCCTTGGTATTTTGGGCGCTTTTTTGCTCAATAATTGGAATGAACAAAAAAAAGACCAGCAAAAAGCAATAAAATTATTAGTAGACTATCGTGATGATCTCGGCAAGGATACAATTATGCTAAAATACTACATTGATTGGCTTGACCCACGAATTGAATCTGCAGAAAATAATATCGCCCGAATTAAGGGAGAAAATGCCACATTCGATACGGTAAAACACATCGCTAAATTTGAGCATGATCCATTTATAAATATGGTTTTTGCATATAACAATAGCACATTTAACTCGATGGTATCTGCAGGTACACTGAGTCTATTGGATCTGGATTTGAAACGAAAAATACTTCTTCTTGATGCTATACAAAAACAAACATTCGCGGATGATATGATAACTAACTACTTCACACTTACTTCCCAATTTAAACTTGATTATACCTGGGGAAATGAAGAGGGTAGCGGCTACGCAGGTAAAGTAATGTGGAATATTCAAAATGAACGGGATTTTGTAGTCAAATACTTAGCAATGACCGAATTTAGAGTTCAACTACTAAGAGTACTAAGGTCCAGATACAATGAGTGCCAAACCCAAACTAAAAAATTGATAGATAGTTTGGACCCAATTATTCTTGAAGAAAATAAGGTGATCGACAAATCTTGAATTTATGAAACGAATCCTTACCACCCTCAAGGGAAAATGGCCGGAATACTTTTTTGAGATCCTAGTGCTGATCATCGGTATTTATGGAGCTTTTGAGTTGTCAAACTATGGTCAGAACCAGGCAAGAAAACGGGCAGAAATCGAAATCCTTAAAGGCTGTAAAACAGAACTGATGACCGATCTGGTGGAAATCAATTTCAACATGAATGAGCTCAGGAAAAGCCAGATCGCCCTAAAGGTGATCCTTGAAGTTTTGGAAAATGATGGCTCCTACCACGATTCCCTAGCCTCTCATTTCATTTATACGCTTCTACCTATGCATTTCGTTCATTCTACCAGTTCCTTCGAAACAGCTAAATCGAGGGGTTTGGATATCATTTCCAACAATGAAATCCGCAATAAGCTGATCGCTGTCTATGATTCCCAATATGATTTTTTCCTAAAAGCGGAGGATGAGGAATTGGCTGAAGTGCAATACCATATGAGGCAAATATTGCCGGGTCGGTTTGAATCCGGGTATAATTTTGAGGGTAAGGAAAATACTTTTGAAGGGAGCATGGTACCAATGGACTTTGAATCCCTCAAAACTGATCAGGAGTACATTTATTTTATCAAAACCCAACAAAATCGCACCAAATCTTATCTCAGCTACTTTTACGAAAACCTAAGAAAATCGGTAGAGTCCCTGATAAATGATTTGGATCAAGAAATTAAAAGACTAGATCCATGAAAAGAATTCTCAATTGCCTTAAAAAACCAACCTCCTTTTTCCTCTTGTTAATGGGTCTGCTTGGCTGCCAGACCAAAGAAGCAAAAGAGGTATTGCTTTCTCCACGATTCAACCATGTTTACTTAAACGTTTCTGATTTGGACAGATCCGTGGCTTTTTATACCACTGCATTTGAACTAAAACTAGAAAAGCAAATCAAGAAATTAAAACGAACATCGGTAGAAGGTACTGTGGAAGAATTCGAAACTTCCCTTTCTTTTTTAAAATTTCCTGGACAGGACTTTGTTTTGGAAATTGGGGAAAATCTTGATTCCCAATCTGAAAATAGCTCGGCCAACTACGCCCATTTAGGAATTGATGTGGATGATATTGAGGCTGCGAGCGAACGAATTTTGAAAGCCGGTGGGGTAATGATCCGACCAGTGTCATTGGTAGAAACAGAGGATACTATTGTGAAGAATGCGTTCTTTACAGGACCTGATGGAGAAACCCTTGAATTGATGCAGCTTATTTCAGGCGATTTTTAGAAATATGAAAAGAATCCTCTCCATTCTCAAAGAAAAATGGCCAGAATACATCTTAGAAATTCTGGTGATTACTATCGGCATTTTAGGGGCTTTTGCACTGAATAACTGGAATGAAAACTCTAAAAACAGAAACCTTGTACAGGACTATTATTGCAGATTTTTGGCAGATCTCAAGCAGGATGAAATCCAGCTGAATATCCTACTGGAGGAAAGCAAACTCCGATTGACCAAAAGCAATGAATTACTTCGAGAGCTACTATTAGATTCTCCTGAAAAGGAAAAATCTATCCAGTTAATGCTTCAAGCTACATCGAAGATAAGTTACGAGTTCACCCCTATTTCTGCCGGATATAGCGATCTAAAATCTAGTGGAAATCTCAATACATTTACCGATCAGACTATCGTGGATCAGGTAGGGACATATCTCCAAGAAGCGGAAGGTCTAGCGAATAATATCTCCACCAATGGTCGAATTGGCCTTGACGAAATGTTCGAAATAGATGACTTCCATGCCATAGGTTTTATCGATAACACCTTTCTGAAAGAAGGGCTAGACACGACCATTGTAAGGCAAGAATTGCTCGACCGAAACCCACTAACCCCTCTTCAACTGAAAGAACTCAAACACGTGGCATCCTTACTGATCGCGGTCAATTATAGAAATAACCTCCACTATGGCTCTATTTTGACCAAAATAAAGGACCTTACTCCCCTGCTTGACAACAAATGCACTATGCCCCAGAATTGATTTCCTGCAAAAATTATGATCTCATTTTTCCGCAAAATCCGCCAAAACCTCCTTTCACAAAACCGGGTGACCCGGAATTTGGCTTATTCCGCAAGGAAAATTGGTTCCAATATGATTGGTAAAAACAGTCCCTTTAGGGACTCGATATGGGTAGAACAAACCATTTTGCAAAGCCCCCTCCGTGCCTTTAGGTACGGAATATAAAATTTTAATCATGGCAAACTCCTACACCCAAATTCATATTCAAGCAGTCTTTGCAGTCCAAAACCGTATTTCTCTAATCCAAACTGATTGGAAAAATGAACTCTATAAATACATTACCGGTATTGTCCAAAAATATGATCACAAGGTTTTGCAAATCAACGGTATGCCCGATCATATCCATATACTGATGGGGTTCAGGCCTACCCAAGCATTATCAGATTTGATGCAAATGGTAAAGGAAGATTCATCAAAATGGATTAATGCTAAAGGTCTTGTCAAAGGAAAATTCTCTTGGCAATCAGGATATGGCGCGTTTTCCTATTCAAAAGATCAGGTAGCAAGGGTAGTAAAATACATTCAGGAACAAGAAAACCATCATTCGAAAAGATCCTTTCTCGAAGAATATGAAGAGCTTCTGAAGATTCATGGGGTGGAATATGATCAACGTTACATTTTCAAACCCATCGAATGATTATATCCTGTACCTAACGGCACAGGTCATCATCGCTATAAAATTTTCTACCCATATAAAGTCCCTAAAGGGACAAAACAAACACAATGATTCTATGATCTCCTTCTTCCGCAAAATCCGCCAAAAACTCCTATCTCAGAATCGGGTCGCCCGGTATTTAATCTATGCAATGGGAGAGATCTTCTTGGTGGTGATTGGGATTTTGATTGCCTTGGCTATCAACAATTGGAATGAAGAGGTAAAAAATCAAAAAAGAGAAAAAGCATTTTTAACTAACCTTCGAGAAGATTTGAGAGCAGACTCCCTTAGACTTCAAGAATTAAACAACACTTTGCAATCCGCAGTCAGTTTCAAACGGGTTTTTGAAAATCGGATTAATGGAAAAGAAAGTGATCAAGATTCTGTAAATGCCAATTTCAGGGGACAGTATAATATATTGGTAGACTTTATTCCTAATTCCACCTCGATGGACGAATTAACTAGTGGAAATAGCCTCAGCCTTATTTCCAATTCCTCCTTGAGACGAAAAATTGTTGCACTCTACAACAACTACAATGACCTGATCTTGAAATTAAAAGTTGGCCAGGAAAAGGGACAAACTGTGGTAAACTATGTCAGTCAAAAAGTAAAAAACATTAACCAGCCAACAAACGAAGAGATTGACCGCCTTTTGGAAGACCCATTTTATGTGAATCAAACTTTAATGAACTACTTGGTTACCCAATTGGAAGCTGTTACTGCCGCTCAGCAAAATTGCAATGAGACTTTGGTTCTAATCAGAAAGGAGCTAATCCATGATTAGTCTCTTTCGTAAAATCCGCCAAAAACTCCTTTCCCAAAACCGGGTGACTCGCTACCTAATTTATGCTCTTGGTGAAATTCTGCTGGTGGTCATCGGTATTTTGATAGCCTTGACTATAAATAATTGGAACACCAACAGACCAGAGCGAATTTAAGAACAAGCCATTTTGAAACAACTTCAAGAAGAGTTTGAATCTAACCTTCAACAGCTCGACATTAAAGTAGAATTGAGAGAGAATATTATGTCGAAGGCAGCAGAGGTTCTGGATTATATTGATACCGAAAAGGATATTAGCAAAGATACGCTTCTGCAGAAAATGAGTATTATACTAATAGCACCTACTTTTGACCCTATTCAAAATGACATCTTACAATCTGATAAGATCCAGTTGATTTCTAATAGCAGATTGCGCAGGATGCTCGGAAACTGGCCTTCCTATGTGACAGAATTAAAGGAACAAGAAACTGAATGGGTAAATCTTTATAGTGGTTATACAGCCCCCTATTTGATAGATATTTGGCTTTCCCGAGATCTTAATATTTATTTTTTTGATGATCCCAGAAACCTAAACTATCTGATGGATAAGAGCAACAGTCCGAGAATCAACCTGAAACCCTCGAAAAACACGCCATCTGTGAAAGAAATATTAAATGATGTCAAACTCGAGGGTATTTTATCCAGTGCTATCTTAATTAATGTAGGAGTTAACGTGGAATCACAATCCTTACGGTCAAAAATACTTGATATTCTGGAATCAAGAGATTCTGAAATAGTAACCAAAGAAAACCCGAATTTATAAATTAAAAAATAATAGACTTGAATACCCAACTTATATGAACCTAGGAGAAAGTACCAAATAGACTTTTCTAATTATCATTCTTGAGGGTATAGAATATAGAAAAGTTAGTTTTGAGGGATCTCCTTTTTGTTGAAACAACATTTTTAGGAACAGGATTTTTTAAAGAAAATCCCCAATGGCTAAATCACTGAATCATTTAAAAATTGGAAACATTTTCTGGTTGATTTATACCCAAGAATTTGTATTTTGTCAATGCCAAACTGAATTTTTACGGGTTATAATTTTGAGATTTTCTAGACCTTTATTTTCTAGAATTAGAATAATAGGCTTCTTTTCAGGTGGCACCACTTAGAATTGGCATCTATTTGTTAAAGTAGGTTGCTGGTTTCAAAGTTTTTTAAAGATGATCATCAAATGAATTTGATTAATAGAAAGCGAAACCTGCCCTATAATAATCAACACCTAGAATGCCTAAATGAAAATTACCGAATCACTTAAAGCAGAGTTAGCCGAATGGCTTGAAACCTTCTGGACTACCTACATCAAAGGTGACTATGAGCACTGGGCCACATTTGTTGCGGATGATTACTATAATATCGGTGGGACCAAAGAAGAGATCTGGCATAGCAAACAGGAAATTTTGGAATACAGCTATGCCTTGCAAGATCAGATGGTCGGTCAGGCGGAGATTCGCAACCGAACCATTGAAGTTCTTCCCTATGACGATTATTTGATGGTCAATGAATTCACCGACCTCTATGTGAAAATAGATGGAGAATGGATTTTCTACGGGCCTTTTCGCATGTCATCTCTTTTGGCAAAAACAGAAACAGGATGGATCGCTTTGCATCAACACGGATCCTACCCAGACATGAAAGCCAGTGAAGGAGAGGCCTTTGCTGCAGATGCACTCAAAGCTGAAAACAAACGTCTTCAAGAAGCAGTCGATCAGCGAACTTCCGAACTTCTTTTGAAAAACCGGGAGTTGGAAATCGAGGCAGCCCTCGAAAAAGTGCGAACCGCGGCCATGGGGATGAATACCCCGAATGATATGCTCCAGGTTTGCCGAGTTATCGCTCAGCAATTAGAAGTCATCGGGTTGGATCAAATCCGAAATGTACAAACTGCTATTATTGAAGCTCAGGAAGAGATTTATCTATGCTATCAATATTTCCCTAGCTACGATCGAGATATTATCGAGCGTACTGAATACCGGAAAAATCCTGTGGAGCAGCAAATGGTCAATCAAATGCTTGCCGCAAAAGACAGTCATTTTTTGGGTGAATTGACTGGAAAGGAACTTCAAGATTTCATAAGTCATCGCAAGAAGGAAAATCACTTCAAAGATCCTCTTTTGGAAGAGTCGGATAATTTGGGATACTGTTTTCTTTCCATTGGTGAAGGAGGTTTGGGATTAACTCTTTACAAATCTCTGGATGAGCAAAGTCTAACTATTTTTAAGCGATTTCATCAGGTTTTTTCTCTTGCTTACCAGCGATTTCGGGATATTCAAAAAGCAGAAGCACAAGCCAGAGAAGCTCAGATCGAAGCTGCCTTGGAACGCCTGAGGTCAAGATCTCTTGCTATGCAAAAAAGTGAGGAGCTGGCTGAAGCCTCCATCCTTTTAGAAGAAGAAGTTAGAAAACTGGGAATCGAGAATTGGGGCTGTGCATTTCATATTTACGATGAAGAAACTACAAGTGGCAAACCTTGGGATTTAGAATGGTTCACTTCATCTGCTGGTTTTCTTCCATTTTATAAAACTCCCAGAGAAAATGTATTCCTACAATATTATAACGAGAGTAAAAAAGGTAATCCACTTTATATCCAAGAGTTTGGTCCAGAAGTAATCAAACAACATTACGATTACCTCAAAACTTTGCCGGTTTTAGGTGAGGCTCTAACCGATTTACACAATTCAGGAGTACCGCTCCCCGAGAATCAAATTGACCACGTGGCATTTTTTAACCATGGACATTTATTGTTCATTACCTATAAGCCAATTCCAGAAGCCCATGATATTTTCATTCGCTTTGCCAAAGTTTTTAATCAAGCTTACACTCGCTTCCTAGACCTCCAAAAAGCTGAGGCACAAGCCAGAGAATCACAGATCGAAGCTGCTCTTGAGAGGATAAGAGGGCAAGTGGCTTCAATGAGAGAGTCAACAGAGCTTCTGGAAATTGTGGTGACGATGCGAAGTGAGTTTGTGGCTTTGGGGCATGAGGCACATTATTTCTGGCATATGCGCTGGCATCCTGAATCCTATGAAAAAGCTATGACTTCAGGAGATGGTACTCAGATTGGAATGGTGATGAGCCTGCCGAGACGTATTCATGGAGAAATCAAGTCGGTAGCAGAATGGGAAAAAGGCTCCGATCCTATCTTAGTTTTAGCAATGGAGACTGAGAATGCAGTTGACTATGTCCATAAAATGATCACTTGGGGTGATTTTGAACGAGTAGATCCTCAAGCTCCAACCTTGGATGATATTCGACATATTCAGGGTTTGACCTTTGTCATGGCCCGTACGAGCCATGGTGAAATTGGATTTAGTCTCCCAGGATCTGTACCAAATCCTCCTCAGGAATCTATGGATACCTTAGTCCGCTTTGCGAAGGTATTTGATCTGGCATACAAGCGATTTGAGGATTTGAAAAAAGCGGAGCATCAGACCCGTGAAACCCAAATTGAATTGGCATTGGAACGGGTCAGAAGCAGAAGCATGGGAATGCAAAAAAGTAATGAGTTACAAGAGGTAATCAAACTAGTTTATCAGCAACTCATTAGTTTAAATATAAAGCTAGATCATGCGGGATTCGTAGTGGACTATACTCCTCAAGGGGATTGGCATTTTTGGATCGCGGATGAGCAGCAAATTCCCTCGAAAATAACTCATCCTTATTTCGAATCTGTATGGGCAACTCAATTCAATGAAGCCAAAGAGAATGGGGTCGATTTTTTTACTACCAATCTTGATTTTGAAGAAAAGAATAAATTCTATAAAGAGCTTTTAACCCACGTACCTGGATTATCTGAGGAAGTAAAAGCATTTTATTTAAACTGTCCTGGTTTGGCTATCACTACAGTATTGTCAACTAATGTTAGTTTATATATCGAAAACTTCTCGGGTATTCCTTACACAGAGGCAGAAAACAAAATAGTGATGCGATTTGGGAAGGTTTTCCAACAAACCTATACTCGATTCTTAGATCTTCAAAAAGCTGAAGCACAAGCGAGAGAAGGACAAATCGAACTCTCTCTGGAGAGAATCCGGGCCCAGGTCACGGCCATGAGGCAGTCTGATGAACTCTTTGATATCGTGGTAGCTATGCGAAAGGAATTTATCTCGTTGGGTCATGAAGCTGACTATTTCTGGCATATGAAATGGACTCCGGAAAACTACCAGATGTCAATGACCTCAGAGGATGGAGAAAGAGTAGGCATGATCATCTCCGTACCCAAATTTGTACACGATGAGATTCCAAGACTGGCGGAATGGGAAAAGAGTGATTCCCCCATCATTGCATTGGATTTAAATGGACCAGAGGCCTGGGATTACATTGACAAAATGAATACCTATGGCAAGTATGAACAGGCCGATCCCCATGCTCCTTCCGAAGAAGATATCTTGGCCATTGGTGGGCTGACTTTCGTCATAGCGCGGACTACTCATGGTGAGATTGGTTTCAGTTTGCCAGGCCAAGTGCCTTATCCTCCTCAAGAGTCAACCGAAACACTGATTCGCTTTGCGGGGGTTTTTGACTTGGCCTACAGACGATTTGAAGACTTGCTCACTGCTGAAAAGCAAAACAGAAAAGCGAAAATTGAGCTAGCATTAGAGCGGGTCAGAGCCCGGGCTTTGGCTATGCAAGAACCGGAAGAACTCATAGAAGTAGCGCAAGTCATGCGTGAGGAAATGGGATTAGTGGGGGTAGAAGAACTGGAAACCAGCTCGATCTATATCAATAAAACTACTGGCGGTATGGCTGAATGCTGGTATTCCATCAAAGATATTCGCGATGGAGCAAAAACTTATTTAGCAGACCATTTTGATCTAAATTATCAAGATACCTGGGTGGGAAGACAAATGCTGAACTTCTATCAGAGCGAAGAGACGAAAACCTCGATCGTAATGAAAGGAGAAAATCGAAGAGAGTGGATCAATTACTGTGCAAACCAATCCCCGAAACTCGAAGGCTACTACGGCACCGAAATACCGGAACGCACCTATCATTTGACCAAATTTTCTAATGGGGCAATCGGAGCTGCAACCCCAGGAGAGATTTCCGCTGAAAGTTGGGAACTATTAGCTCGAGCTTCATCGGTTTTCTCTTTAGCTTATTCAAGATTTAAGGATCTCTCCCAAGCCAGAGAAGATTTGAAGAAGCTTAAAAAAGCTAAAGCCCGGGCTGAAAAAGCGCTTAAAGAACTGAAAGCTGCTCAGGAACAACTGGTACAACAGGAAAAACTCGCCTCCCTTGGCCAGCTCACCGCTGGCATTGCCCACGAGATTAAAAACCCGCTCAATTTTGTGAATAATTTCTCCGACCTCAGCAGAGAGCTTATCGAGGAGGTATTTGAGGAGTTGGGGAATATGGACGAATCGGATGCCAAGGAAGAAATCATCGCCATTCTAAACGATGTAAAATCCAATCTCAGCAAAGTCCATGAACATGGTACAAGAGCAGATAGTATCGTCAAATCCATGTTGCAGCATAGTCGGGCTACAGGAAGCAAGCGTGAACCAAAAGCATTTAACCCTTTAGTCAAGGAATTTGTAAACCTTTCCTTTCATGGCATGCGGGCCGGAAAATCTCCTATCAATGTAGATCTGGATTTTCAACTAGACCCAAAAGTGGGTGAGGTGAACTTGATCAGTGAAGATTTTTCAAGAGTGATTTTGAACCTCTGCAACAATGCATTTGATGCCATGCGGGATAAGCTCAAGTCAGGGGAATCAGAAGAATATTTACCAAAGCTCAGCGTGAAAACAGCGCTTCAAAAAGATAAAATCATCTTTTCGATAACGGACAACGGCTTTGGCATCCCGGATGAGATCAAAGACAAAATCCTACAGCCTTTTTTCACTACCAAAAAAGGGACAGAAGGAACGGGGCTTGGGCTGAGTATCAGCCATGATATTGTGAAGGCACATGGTGGGGAGTTAACAGTAGAAACTACCAAGGGCGAGGGAACTACATTCAGCATCCAAATACCACGATCATGAGATGGAAATCCGCGCAATCCAAAAATCAGTACAAATCCCTGTCTCGCCGGCAGGAAGGCGTGATTCAGACCATTGATGATAGTATCAAAGTACGTGGTGTAGAGTCGAAAGTGGACGAAAGAAAACCTTACAGCTTCGGGAAAAACCAAGCCATCACATTTAAAATCGAATTGTATGTGTAAGCAAATAATACTATCGCCATTTATGCCCATTATTCGGGCGATGAAGGTATTCCTGCCCTTGATTGTACTGGCGGGCTGCACTGGTGGGTCCGGGGATAAGGACAACTCGTTCCCCCCGCCCCTTTTTCCGCAACCCCAAACCGTAGAACTTGGCAGCTACATCACCAATGTGGTAACAGGCGATACCATACAAGCCCTTGTAAATTCATCGGGTGATACCTTAAAAACCGGAATCCCTATTCCGGTAAAAGGCAAAGTCATTCACCCTGACAGTGTAGCCAAACCCAGGGTGGTACGGCTGACGCCCCCCGACAGCAGTTACAATGCCCACCCCAATGTGTACACCATACCGGATGACCTTACTATTATTCAGGTAAATAAGGATGCCTTAACCACTATTTTACTAGAAGAAATAGCCCAAAACGACACCACCCATTACTTGATAAACTCCACGGGTGACACGGTAAGAACCGGCATACCTGTACAGGTACAGGGCAAAACCGTTCCTACCACCCAACCCCAACCCAAGCCCGCGCTACCGGCAAGGTTTAAAGATGATGCGATAGCAGGCATTCAATACCTGGATAGGGAACAGGGCATGAATTTCTCATCCGTTAGT